>NZ_JBSFTY010000092.1:0-34407 GCF_053591515.1 Streptomyces sp. NPDC003011 | reverse complement strand
ATCCACACCGAACCGGAAGGCCCTCACCTGTTTCAAGATCCCTCAGCCGAGACCTGGCTCACCCGTCCACAACCTCCCCGGACAGAACACCTAGGTCACCGGAGGGTCACCCGCCGGTCTCGGCGGGCGCCTTCCGTGCCCTCTTCGAGATCCATCCGCAACGCCCCGTCGCGCACGTTCCCGCCCCCTGGCCCGTCACAGTCACAGACACCGACGTCAACCGGCTCAGGGGGCAGGGACGATGGAGAGACACCGCACACGACGTCTGCACGGCGTACTGCTCGCCCTCACCACGGCGAGCGGCGTGCTGCTCACCGGCTGCGGCGCGCACGACACCGCAGACGACAGCAGTCCGGACCGCGCGCACGCGCCGACCGGCCTCCCGGCTCCCCGCCACAGCACCGGCGAACAGGACGGCCCGGAGGACGGGTCACGGGAGGCCGACCCCTCTCCCGGTCACCTCTCCACCTTCGCCCTCGACGTCGACACCGCCTCCTACGGCTACGCCCGCCGCACCCTCGCCGACGGCCGGCGGCCACACCCGTCGACGATCCGCCCCGAGGAGTTCGTCAACAGCTTCCGCCAGGACTACGAACGCCCCGACGGCAACGGCTTCACGGTGACCGTCGACGGCGCCCGCACTGACGACGAGGACTGGTCCCTGGTCCGCGTAGGCCTGGCCACCCGCCCCGCCGGACAGCGGGGCGAACGCCCGCCCGCCGCGCTCACCTTCGTCCTCGACATCTCCGGCTCGATGGCCGAACCGGGCCGCCTGGACCTCGCCCAGGAGTCCCTCGGCGTGATGACGGACCGGCTCCGCGACGACGACTCGGTCGCCCTGGTCACCTTCAGCGACCGGGCCGAGACCGTCCTGCCGATGACCCGCCTGGGCGGGAACCGGGGAAGGATCCACGACGCCGTCGACGACCTGGAACCCACCTTCTCCACCAACCTCGGCGCGGGCGTCGAGACCGGCTACGCCACCGCTGTCGAGGGCCTGCGCGAGGGCGCCACCAACCGGGTCGTCCTCGTCTCGGACGCGCTCGCCAACGACGGCGACACCGACCCCGACTCCATCCTCGAACGCGTCGGGGGCGCCCGCCGCGAACACGGCATCACCCTCTTCGGCGTCGGCGTCGGCAGCGATTACGGCGACGCCCTGATGGAACGCCTGGCCGACCAGGGCGACGGCCACACGACGTACGTCTCCGGCTCCGACGAGGCCCGTACCGTCTTCTGCGAAGAGCTCCCGAAGAACATCGACCTCACCGCCCGGGACGCCAAGGCCCAGGTCGCCTTCGACCCGGAGACGGTCGCCGAGTTCCGCCTCGTGGGCTACGACAACCGCCGCGTCGCCGACGACGACTTCCGCGACGACCGCGTGGACGGCGGCGAGATCGGCCCCGGCCACACCGTGACCGCCCTCTACGCGGTCCGCACCCGGTCCGGCGCCGACGGCCACCTAGCCACCGCCACCGTCCGCTGGCAGGACCCCGAGACCCGCACCCCGCACGAGGAGTCCGGCCGACTGGAGGGGGAGTCCCTCGACGACGACCTCTGGAGCGCCAGCCCCCGTCTCCAGGTCACGGCGGTCGCCGCCTACTTCGCCGACGCCCTCCGCCGGGGCGACGACCGCCGAACCGCACTGCCCGGCGCGCCGTCCCTCCACAAGCTGGCCGTACGCGCCGACACGCTGGCGGACGTCACCGAGGACAAGGCGGTACGCGAGCTCGCCGCGGCCATCCGCCAGGCACTGCCCCTGGCACCCGAGGACTGACCGCACACCGACGGCAGCGCCGGCATGCCGAAGGGCGGGGGCACCGAACCTTCGGTGCCCCCGCCCTCCTGGTGGCGTCAGCGCTTGTCCTTCTCCGACTGCTCCGAGTTCTGCGACAGGATCGACACGTCCTCCAGGAGGTGCGCCAGCGCGCCGTCGCGCTTGCTCTGCGTCGAGTTCTCGGTGCACTGCTGGTTCAGGTCGTCCGACAGGATCGGGACGTCCTGGATCGGGATGATGTTGACGACGGGGACGTTGATGTCCTCCAGGGCGAGGCAGGGCTTGTTGAAGGAGCCCTGGATGAGCGCCATCTGCGGGCTCATGTTGCCGTACGTGCTCGAGTTGCCGAAGCTCTGCATCGCGCCGTTGCCGTTCGAGATGGCCGGCCCGGAGTCGTCACCGATCGCCATCGCCTGCGGAGCCGCGGCAGCGGAGGCGCCCACGACGGAGGCGGCGAGAGCCGCGGTGGCAATAACCTTCTTGATCACTGGCCAGTCCTTTCAGAGAAAACGTGTGCACCGGAGCGCTCTGGTCCAACTGAATGAGCGCGACATGGTTTCTCCCGTTCACTCCGTCGGCCCATACCTGGGGACGTTTGCCGGACCGCACCTGCGGGGACCGCGCGTTTCCCGGCTCCATGCGGGCCAACCGGGTGAACCCCCGCAACCAATCCCGACGCGGTCGGTTGATGAAGCCGTACGACATGCGTCGCTACGAGGAAAGGAACGCGAAGTGCTCAAGAAGGCAATGGTCGCCGCGGCGGCTGCCGCTTCTGTCATTGGTATGTCGGTTGCGGCTGCTCCCCAGGCGCTTGCCATCGGCGATGACTCCGGTCCGGCCGTGGCCAACGGCAACGGTGCCACGTCGTCATTCGGCAACTCGGCGACCAAGGGCGACATGAGCCCGCAGCTCTCCCTGGTCGACGGGACGCTGAACAAGCCGTGCGCCGCGCTGGAGGACATCAACGTCGCCGTCATCAACATCGTCCCCATCCAGGACGTGCCGATCCTGTCGGACGACCTGGCCCAGCAGTGCTCCGACAACTCCACCCAGGCCAAGCGCGACGGTGCGCTGTCGCACATCCTGGAGGACCTGTCGGTCCTGTCGGCGAACGGCGAGTCGAACTGAGCCATCCCTCACGCAGCCCGGGCGGTCCGCTGAATTCCCTGCGGGCCGCCCGGTCGCGTAAGGGCGATGAGATGCCCGGCGACGCGTCGGCGGTCTTTGTCACTCTCCCGGCGGAAGTGAGGTGGTGTGGCGTGGGGCATGTGAGTGAATTTCGCGGTGTCGCACGTTCCGTGTCTTCTCGATCCGTCAATTCCTCATGTGCAGGCTGCTGGTCATGGTGCGAGCCACAAGTTGTGCTTGCTCGGCTTCGGCCGTCAATCAGGCATGACCGCAGAGAAGGGAAAGTTCATGAAGAAGACCGCTGCTGTCGTCGCGGGCGTGCTCATGGCTCTGGGCGCGGCCACTCCGGCCTTCGCCGACGCGGGCGCCGAGGCTGCCGCCATCGGGTCCCCGGGTGTCCTGTCCGGCAACGTGATCCAGGTTCCCGTGCACATTCCCGTCAACGTGTGCGGGAACACCGTGAACGTCGTCGGGCTTCTGAACCCGGCGGTCGGCAACAAGTGCGTGAACGACTGACGTCGTTCCGCACCAGCCGCACGGCTGCGTCATGGCCGGCCTTGGACATGTGTGTCTGTCCCGAGGCCGGCTTTTCCCATCTCTTCAAGCAGGAAGACAACGAGAGTGCGACAGACCCTGAGCAGGGGAATGATCGCGGCCGCTGCCGCGACGAGTGTTCTGTCCCTGTGCGGCAGCCCCGCCCTTGCCGACTCACAGGCGGACGGGGCCGCCAAGAACTCCCCGGGCGCGGTATCCGGCAACGACGTGCAGGTGCCGGTCGAGGTGCCGTTGAACGCCTGCGGCAACACGATCGACGTGGTCGCCGCCCTGAACCCCACGTTCGGCAACTCCTGCGCCAACGAGTCGGACGGCCCCGAGCGCGGATCGCACGGTGAGAGCGGCGACGACGACTCCGGACACGGCTCGGGTCACGACTCCGGATACGACTCCGGACACGGCTCGGGTCACGACTCCGGATACGACTCCGGACACGGCTCGGGTCACGACCCCGAATACGACTCCGCATACGACTCGGGTCACGGCTACGGCGACGGCACGGACGACTCGTCCGGCTCCTCGGCGCACGGCTGGACCGAGGGCTCACCCGGTGTCGGCTCCGGCAACGACGTGCAGGCGCCGGTGGAGGTGCCGGTGAACGCCTGCGGCAACACGGCCGACGTGGTCGCCGCCCTCAATCCGGCGTTCGGCAACTCCTGCGCCGAGGAGGACGGCCCGGGCGGGTACGGGGACACGCCCCCGACGACGCCTCCGCACACCCCACCGCCCGGCGGGGAGCACACGCCGCCGGCCGGCGGTGACGAGACGCCTCCGCCTCCGGGCGGGGACGGGGGCCACACGCCGCCCGTCGGCGACGAGTACGTGCCGTCCCCCGCGGGAGGCGGTCACGAAGCCCCCACCCTGGCGCAGACCGGTGACGAGGCCGTGCTCGGCGCCTCGGCCATGAGCGCCGCGCTGATCCTGGGCGGTGCCGTTCTGTACCGACGAGGCCGAGCCGCGTCCCGTCGGTAGCTCGTGGGGGGTGCCGGGCGCGTACGCCCGGCACCCCCTGCCGACGACGAGCCGCCCCGTGCCGAGGGCCGCCCCGGGTCAGTGACTGCCGGCTCTCTCGTCGTCGGACCGTTCGTCCGGCAGGCGTGTCACGGCGGGGGAGGGGGTGGGCACCGTCGCGCGTGGCGCTCCGTGCGGATCTCCCGGACGCCCGCTTCTGCGGGCACGCGCCACGACGGCCCTGGCCCCCGTCCCGGACAGCCGACGCAGGCGTTCCAGCAGGCGGCGGGTGACATGGCGGGACCACAGGCTGCACATCGCCCGGCCCGGTGCCCGGTCGTCCCCCGCGTGCCAGGCCAGTTCGCGGCCGGCGGGGGCGGGGCGCAGCGTGGTGAGCGGGGCGTAGTTCTCGACGACGAAGGTGCGTCCCGGCAGCGGTGATCCGTCCGGCAGGGGGCGGTGGGTCAGGTCCAGGTGCAGGGCCCGTACGACGTCCAGGTCCGCGCTGTCGGTGAAGAGACGGAACTGGGCGCCGGGACGCGGGTTGAAGTCCAGCAGGTGATAGGCGCCGGTCGTGCCGCAGCGGCGGAAGTCGAGGTCGAGGATGCCGCGGTAGCCCAGTTCGCCGGTGAGCCGCTCGGCGAGGGCCCGCACCCGCGGGTTCGGCGTCCAGCGGCCCACCGCGGTGAGGCCGGCGCCGCGCGGCCAGGACCGTTCCTTCACCCCCGGGCCGCCGCCGATCACCGCGCCCGCACGGTCGGCGTACCCGTGGAAGAACCAGTCCCGGTCCGGTCCCGGCGGCAGGAACGCCTGGAGCAGCAGCCGGCTGCCCGCCTCCGCACTGCGCAGGTACAGCTCGTACGCCTCCTGCGAGGAGCGCACCACGACCGTGCTGCGCAGCCCGCTGCCCGTCGGCAGCAGCCAGGGGCGGCTCCACTTCGCCATCACCGGCAGGCCCAGCCGCCAGGCGGCGGCAGCGGCCTCGACGGCACTGTCCGGGACCACCGTCTCCGGATGCGGGACGCCCGCCGCCGCGCACACCCGCGCCAGTTCGGCCTTGTCGGCCACCCGCTCGGACAGGTCGGCGGGCTGCTGCGGCAGTAGATACGAGGGCGCCAGCTCCGCCCGCAGGCGGCCCACCGCGACCGCGCTCGCGTCGTCCATCGGGATCAGGACGGCGGGGCTCGCGATCCGGGTCGCCACCCGGCGCAGCGCGGCGGCGATGTCGTCCACGCTCGCGCCGGGCGGCGGCGGGGGATGCACCTGCCGTACGAAACGGGACGTGCGGACCGGACTGCCCGCGCAGTCGGCGACCAGGTGCACCTCCACGCCCGCCCGGCCGAGCGACCGCACGGCACCCAGCGTTCCGTGGTGAAAGGGGTTCCGGTCGATCCGCAGCAGAACCGCGGGGACACGGGTGTCGAACAGCGACACGGCATTTTCCTTCGGTCGTTTCACTCGTGCGGGCGATCGGAGCACTCGAAAGCCGTAGTCACGGTGGCGAAATACATATTGATATGACTGAGTGTCAGGTACCGGAAAGCATCGGAGAGAACGAAAGCGAAAGCGCGAAAGTGGAGAGAGGAGCAGGCATGGCCCCACAGCAGCGACGGGCCCGGTCCGGCCGGCTGGCCTTCGTCGCGGCGACGGTCGCGGCGACGGCGGCACTGGCGTCCGGTCCTGGTTTCGCCGCGGGCACGGGGGTGGCGCGGGTCGCCGATCCTCCCGCTCCGGCCCCCGCCGTCACGCCCGCCCCCGTGACTCCGGCCACTCCGGCCGTCCCGGAGCCCGAGAAGCCCGCACCGCCCGCACCGCCCGCGAAGAACGCCCCCGCCTTCGGCGCCTATCTCGACTACGGCCCCCGCGGCGTGGCCCGGATCGCCGAGCTCAGCAAGTGGCTGGGCGGTGCCGATCTGCGCGTCGGTCACACCTACCTGCCCGGAGACCGCTGGAGCAACATCGAGGGCGCCCCCGGTTTCCTCGACGTGTGGGCGGACTGGCGCACCGAGCGGGACGACCGGATGTTCGTCCTCAACGTGCCCATGATGGAGCGCAACGAGGAGAACGTCCCCGACGACGAGGTGCGGCGGCTGCTGCGGCGGGGCGCCGCGGGGGAGTTCGACCATCACTTCCGCGCCCTGGCCGAGCGGCTGGTGGAGCTGAAGGTGCCGGACACGGTGATCGTGCTCGGCTGGGAGATGAACGGCATCACGTACACCCATCGCTGCGGGCCCGACCCGCAGGCCTGGAAGACGTACTGGAACCGGATCGTCACGGCGATGCGGGCGGTGCCGGGGCAGAGGTTCCGCTTCGACTTCACACCGACCCGCGGCCGGGACGCCGTCCCCTGGACGCAGTGCTATCCGGGGGACGACACGGTCGACATCGTCGGCATGGACTCCTACGACCAGCCGACCGGGCTCACGTTCGACGAGCAGGTCAGGGAACCCCTCGGTCTCCAGGAGCACGTGGACTTCGCGAAGGCCCACGGCAAGCCCGTCTCGTATCCGGAATGGGGTCTGTTCCGCAACGGGGACAACCCCGAGTACATGCGGCGGATGCTCGCGTGGATGGACGAGCACAAGCCGCTGTACAACACGCTGACCGACTACTGCCCGCACGGCGTGTGGCAGTGTGACGACAACCCCAAGTCGTCGGAGATCTACCGGTCCGTCCTCTTCGGCCGCACCGACGCCCCGACTCCGGAGCCGACCGAGCCCACCGAACCCACCACACCGCCCAAGCCGGCCAACCCGCCGGGATGTTCGCCGCTCGACCTCGGCGACTGGGTGGAGCACTGGCTCGGCGGGAAGCTGTGCCTGCGCTTCGACTGGTGGTCGCGCAACCGGTAGGGACGGCGCCGGACGGTGGCCGCGGGCCTGGTCAGGACCCGCCGCCACCGTCGCGCCCCCTCCGACTCCGGCGGCCCTTCCAGTGGAGCAGCAGCTCCTTGCCCCGTCGCCGCGCGGCGACGTCACAGACGACCGCGGCGAGCAGCGGGGCGGTGTGCCGCCGGGCCAGCAGCAGCCGCTGGTTGACGACCGGTTCGGGCCGCCAGTGGTGCTTGTACGGCTCGTTGCCGCGCAGCAGACTCAGTGTCCGGCGCCCGCCGTCGCGCAGCAGCTCGGCGGACGCCTGGAGCAGCATCACCGCCACGTCCGCCTTGCGTTCCCGCAGGCAGGGATGGGCGCCGTACAGATAGCCGCCCGCCAGGCGCCGCGACAGCAGCGTCAGATCGACGGCCACCACGTCGCCGTCCAGGCGGAACTCGGTCACCACGGCGTCCCCGGAGCGCACCATCGGCCCCACCGACCGCACCAGGTGGTCGCGGAACCGCGGCCGCAGATGCTCGGACGTCACCTTCCGGCCCCGCCACTGGAGCTGGTGCAGTTCGATGAGCCGCCGCAGCGCCTTGTCCACCTCGCCGGGCTCCACGACATGACGCTCGATGTCGAGCGCGGCCAGTCTGCGCAGCTTGGCGCGCGCCCGCTGCTGGGTCTTGGCCGCCGGGAGACGCGTGACCAGTTCGTCCATCGGTACGGCGGGCAGCTCCAGGCACAGCGAGTCGCTCACCCGGCGCCGGGGCCCGCGCCAGTGGTCGTAGATCCGCTCGGCCGCGCCGCCCGGCCGGACCTCGCGCAGGTCGATCAGGGCCGTGCGGGCGGCGGCGGAGAGCCCTTCGGCGAGAGCGGCCACCGCCTCCCGCCCGTGCGCGTCGTCCAGCAGGACGTCCCCGTAGTCGGAGATCGCCCCGCCCAGCGGTACGAGGGACGGCACGGGGCTCCCGACGCGCATGAGCGGTGCGACGGCGACGAGCCGGCCGCCGTCCCGCACGACCACCAGCCGCAGCCGGCCGCGTCTGCCGTACGACAGCCACCAGGAGTGCAGCCAGGCGTGGCTCTGGAACGGGGTCGCGGCGGCGCACCGCCGGTACAGCTCACCCCATTCCGGGGCCAGTCCGGCGAAGACGCGTTCGTCGGTGACGAGTTCCGCCGTGTACGTCACAGCTGGCCGCGGACGTCGGCGGCGGGGGCGGGGCCGGGCACGGAGGCCGGGCGGCCCGGCGCGTCCGTGGTCCGCCGGGGCCGGACCAGCAGCGCCAGCCCGCCGAGCAGGCCGCCCGCGCTCGCGCCCACCAGGCCGGTCAGCGCGGCGGAGGCGGAGGACGGTTCGGTGGGCTTGGTGGCGCGGGCGAACTGCTGGAGCTCGACGCGGGTGGAGCCCTGGGTGTCGCCCGCGTGCCGGGTCAGCGCCCGGGAGACCGCGTTGGCCATGTCGGCGGCGAGGTCGGGGCGGGAGGAGGTGGCGGTGATGGAGACCATCGGGGCGTCCGGCGAGGTCGCGGTCCGCACGCTCGACCGCAGCGTCTCGACGGGTACGCCCGCCCACACCTGTGCGTCGCCGAGCACCGCGAGCTGCGTGGCGACCCGGCCGTACGCCTGGGCGAAGCCGAGCGCGGTCGCCGCGTCGGACGTCTCGGTCGGGACGGCGACGACATAGCTGGTGGCCGTGTACGCGGGCGGCTGGGCCAGCCCGTACACACCGCCGAGCAGGCCGCCGGTGAGGGCGCCGGCCGCGATCAGGGACCAGGGCGGGAGGGCCTTGGCGCGGGCCAGGGCGGTGGCCGGGCGGCGTGGCCCGGTGGGGTTCGCGGTCATGAGGAACTGACTCCCTGGGGAGACGGGGACACGGACGGGGCGGCCACCGCGGCCGCGTAGACGGTCATCAGCCGGGCGGCGCTGCGGGTGATGCCGTAGTGGCCGGCGGCCTGCGGCGCGGTGCGCGGGCCGGGGCCCTGTGCGCGGGCCGCCGCGACGGCCTCGGCGAACGCGCCGGGGCCGCCCCGGACGCGGCGCGCGTCCGGCGCGGTGTGCGCGGGGAGGTCCTCGACCGCCGGGCAGGAGGCGTAGCGCACGGGCAGCCCGGACGCGAGCGCCTCCACCGCCGCCAGGCCGAAGGCCTCCTCGGGACACGGCGAGGCGAACAGGTCCATCGCGGAGGTGAGCGAGGGCAGGTCGGGGCCGGGGGTGCCGTCGGGGACGTAGGGGCGCTCGCCGGTGAACAGCACCCGGTCCGCGACCCCGGCCTCGCGCGCGACGCGCCGCAGGGCGTGCTCCTCGGGGCCGCCGCCGACCAGCAACAGCCAGTGGTCCCGCGGCAGTCGGGCGAGCGCGTGGATCAGCACGTCGAAGCGTTTGCCGGCCGTGAGCCGGCCGACACCGCCGATGACGTACGCCGTCTCCGGCAGCCCCAGCCGCCTGCGGGTGCGCAGCCGCCGGACCGGGTCGAAGCGGAAACGGTCCAGGTCGATGCCGTTCGGGACGACCTCGATACGGGGAGCGGGCACGCCCCAGCGGCGGAGGCGGTCGGCGACCGTGGGGGAGACGGCGACCGTGGCCCGCCCCAGACGCTCGCTCGCCAGGTAGAGCCCGCGCACTCCCGCGGTCAGCTTCCGGCCCTCCATCTGCGTGTCGCCCAGGGAGTGTTCGGTGGCGACGACCGCGCGGACGCCGGCGAGCCGCGCGGCGAGCCGCCCGTAGACGCAGGCGCGGTAGAGGTGGGTGTGCACGAGGTCGTAGCCGCCGCGTCGGATGAGCCGGACCAGGCGGGGGAGCGCGGCCAGATCGCGGTTGCCGGTCATGCCGAGGTGGGTGACGCGCACCCCGTCGGCGACCAGCCCGTCGGCGACCGCGCCCGGGTTGGTGAGCGTCACGACGTCGCAGTGGACGGGCAGGTGCCGCACGAGCAGGCGCAGTTGCTGCTCGGCGCCTCCCACTCCGAGACCGGTGATGACGTGCAGTGCCTTCAGGTCCCGCATGGTCAGATCCCCTCGACGGGGCGCCGGCGCAGGCGGTGCAGCCGGTACTTGAGGAACAGCCGTACGGCGTGGTCGTTCTGTCCGACGTGCACGCGGGGAAGGGCGTGCGGACCGGTCAGCGGGCCGGGATCGATGGCGCAGGCGTAGGCGTATCCGGCGTCGCGCACGGCGTCGACGGCACGCTGGTCGACCGTGCCGTAGGGGTAGCAGAACCCGGCGGCGGCGGTACCGGTCAACTCCTCGACGGCGGCCCGGCTCTCGACGACCTCCGCCTTCAGGGCGAGGTCGTCCGCGGCGGTCAGGTCGACGTGGGTGAGCCCGTGCGAGCCGATCTCCACCCCCGCCTCGGCCGCGCGCCGGATCCCGTCGGCGGTGAGCAGCGGTCTGCGCGGGCCCAGCGGGTCCCAGGCGTTGTCGCCGCCGAGCCGGCCGGGCAGGACGAACAGGGTCGCGCCGCAGCCGTGACGGCGGAGCACGGGCAGGGCGTGGTCGACGAAGTCCGCGTACCCGTCGTCGAAGGTGAGCCCGACGAGGCCGTGGCCCGCACCCCGGGCGCGGGCGGTGAGCAGGTCGGCCACGGAGACGCCGGTGAGGCCGCGGCGCCGGAGCCAGGACAGCTGCCGCTCCAGCCGGCCGGGCGTGACCGTGATGCGGTAGGGGTCGTCGGCGCGGTCGCCCACGGAGTGGTACATCGCGATCCACGGGACCGGGCCGGTTCGGGGCGGAGAGGGTGCGTCAGCGGTTACGGGCATGGAGGAGCCTTCGTGTGACGGTGTGTACGGAACGGAGCGCGGGGGCGACGCCCTGGGCGTCCAGGGCGCGGGCGAGCAGGACGAAGACGGCGGCCACGGTCGCCGCGCCGGCGGCGAGACCCGGCACGGCGGACTCGACGCGGCTCGCCACGAAGGCGCCGGCGAGGGTCGCGACGGTCGCCGCGCGCAGCGGCCTGCTCAGTTCGGCGAGCACCCGCCGGGTGCGGATCGGGACACTGCGCGGGCCCGTCCCGGCGAGCAGCAGGGCGGCCGTGACGGTGATGCCGGCGGCGTTGGCGGCGGCGATCCCGGCGACCCCCCACAGGCCCACCGTCCACACGCCGATCCAGGACGTCGCGACGATCCCGACGGTCATCGCGCCGAGCGGGTACCAGCTGGGCCGGCCCGCCCCGAAGTACGACCGGATAAGACAGCCGACCAGTGTCTGGCCGAGCAGCCCGAGCGCGTACACCCGCATCACGCCCGCGGTGGCCGCCGTGTCCCGGGCGGTGAACGCGCCCCGCTGGAAAAGGAGTTCGACCATCTGCGGGGCACAGGCGATCACCGTGGCGGCGCCGAGCAGCACCAGGGACGCGGCCAGTGCCAGGTCCCGCTCCACCCGGTCGCGGGCCCGCTCGGTGTCGCCGTCGGCCAGCGCCCGCGCGACCACCGGGAAGGTGACCGTGCACAGCATCAGTGACAGCGTCATCGGGATCTGGGCGATCTTCTGCGCGTAGTTGAGGTGCGAGATGGCGCCGGCGGGAAGGGTGGAGGCGAGGAACCGCTCGACGAGCACCTGGGACTGCCGGCACAGGGCGAAGAGCAGGACGGTGGAGACCACGGCCAGCGTCACGGTCTGCCCGGACCCCGCTCCGGACTCCTCCCGCGCCACCACCTCCTTGCGCCGCAACTGCCGCAAGAGGAACGGCAGTTGCACGGCGACCATCAGTCCGCCGCCCACCGCGACCCCGACGGCCGCCGACCGTACGCCCCACTGCCCGCCCAGGACGAACATCGCGGTGATGATGCCGGTGTTGTACGCCACGTAGATGGCGGCCGGCGCGAGGAACCTCCGGTGCGCCCTGAGCACCGCGCTGCAGTACCCGGCGAGTCCGAAGCCCAGCACGCTGAGCGCGGTGAGCCGGGTGCAGTCGACGGCGAGGGCCGGGTCGGGCAGGCCCGGTGCCAGGATCCCGACCAGGTGCGGAGCCGCGCCGGCGATCAGCGCGGCCACGGCGACGAAGGCCAGCGACAGCCGGGGGAGCGTGGCGGCGACCAGCGAGCGGACCGGGTCGCCCGGGGCGCCCTGCGCACGGCGGGCCAGGGCCAGGCTGAACGCCGGCACCAGCACGAAGGCCAGCCCGTCCTCGATGAGCAGCGTGGCCGCGAACTCCGGCACGGTCCAGGCCACCAGGAACGCGTCCGTCTCCCTCCCGGCCCCGAACAGCCGCGCCAGCGCCTGGTCCCGGACCAGCCCGAGCAGCGCCCCGGCGACCGAGAGGACAGCGGTGACCAGGGTCGCCCTGGCGAGGAACCCCCGGGAGAGGGGGGCGGGTGCGGTGGCGGCGCCCTGAGGGTGGGAGGCGGCGGTTCCGGCCGGGAGGACAGGGGTGGGGGCGGGGGCGGGCATCGGGGGACGGGGCGGGCCTACGGCCTTCGCCTTTGACGCGGGCGGGAGGTGGCCGGAGGCGTGCGACACCGGCCGGGACGGGGTGGAGGGCTCGGACGCGGGCCGGGGCGCGTGCAGGGGTTCCGGCGTGGGCCGGGGTGCGTGCAGGGGTTCCGGCGTGGGCCGGGATGTACCGGAGGCTCCGGAGCCCCCTGGAGGCGTCGTCGTCATCGGGTCACGGCCTCCTCGGCCCGTCCGGGCACCGGAGTCGGTGTCATGGGCTCCGTGGGGCGGCCGCCGACCAGCGCCCACCAGGCCGCCAGCCCGAAGCCCGTCGCCGTCAGCACCGTGGACGGGCCACCGATGTCGGCGTACGCGAAGTCGGTGAGCTGCCACACCAGCAGGCCGCAGGCGATCAGCGCGCACTCCAGGCCGGGCCCGTCGCGCCGTACGCGGAACAGCCCGCGCAGGGCGCACACCAGCAGCGCCAGCCAGCCGCCCGCGAGCGCGAGCAGGCCGATCAGGCCCTGTTCGGCGAGGACGAGGAGGTACATGTTGTGCGGGGACAGCAGCGGCTGCCTGCGGAAGGCCGCGCCCGCGCCCTCCGTGTCGCTGCCCGCGGACAGCGCCACCGAGGCGTGCGCGTCCCGGTGATCGGGGAAGCCCTTCAACCCGACGCCGGTGAGCGGCTGTTCGCGCCACATGCCGGCAGCCGCCGCCCACATGGTGTAGCGGTCGGTGACGGACTGGTCGGGCGCGTCGGTGACCTGCGTGATGCTGGTGATCCGCTCCTGGAGCGGCGCCGTCCCGAATCCGAACCCGCCGACCAGGACCACCCCGGCCGCGGCCACGACCGCGCCCACCGCCAGCGCCCGCCGCGCCCCGGCCAGCAGCAGCTGCGCCGCGCACGTCACCGCCGTCGCGATCCACGCCCCCCGGCTGAACGACAGCGCGAGCGGCAGCAGCAGCGCGACCGCGCACCCGGCGGCGACCGCCCGATGGCGTACCGGCGTCCGCCCCAGCGCCAGCCCGGCCGCGCACACCAGCCCCAGGGACACGACCGTCGCCATCCCCATCACGTCGGCCGCCCCGAAGGTGCCGACGGCCCGGATCTCCTCGCCCTGGTAGGAGGCCCCGGTCCCGGTCGCGTACTGGTGCACGCCGAGCGCCCCCTGCCACAGCGCGAGCCCGACGAACGACCAGGCCAGCAGCCGGAAGTCGGCCCGGCCGCGGATCAGCAGCAGGACGGCCGCCGGGACCAGCACGAAGACCTGGAGGTAGCGGCCCAGGCCGCCGATCCCGGCTCCGGGCGAGGCCGCCCCCATCGCGGCGACCGCCAGCCCGGTCACGGGCAGGCCCAGCAGCACGGCCGCCGTACGGGACAGGGGCCGCCGCCGGTCCCGTACGAGACGGACCGCGCAGTACAGCACCACCAGCGCGGAGACCGCGTCGGCCGGGCCCGCGCCGCCCTCGCCGCCGGGCGCCGGCGGCAGCCCGAGCAGGGCGACCACGGCCACGACCGGAAGGACGGGGGACAGGTTCCGGACGTACCGGTGTGTCATGCGCTCAGCTCCCCGTCGGGCGCAGGAGCGAGGCCGCGGTGCGCAGCAGGATGCAGACGTCCTGCCACAGCGACCAGTTGTCGATGTAGGCGTTGTCGAAGCGGGCCCGGTCCTCGATCGAGGTGTCGCCGCGCAGACCGTGGATCTGGGCGAGTCCGGTGATGCCGGTCCGCATCCGGTGACGGGCCGCGTAACCCGGGTAGGTCTGGCTGAACTCGGCGACGAAGTACGGACGTTCGGGCCGCGGTCCGACCAGGCTCATGTCGCCCCGCAGGACGTTCCACAGCTGGAGCAGCTCGTCCAGCGAGGTGCGGCGCAGGAAGCGGCACAACCACGGCATGCGGTGCTCGTTCGCCACGCTCCACCGGGTCGCCGCCTCGTGCTCGTCGGCCGGGCGGTGGGTGCGGAACTTCAGCAGCGTGAAGGGCCTGCCGTCCTTGCCGACGCGCTCCTGCCGGAACACCACCCCCGGCCCGGCCGTCAGCCGCAGCGCCACCGCGCACACCAGCAGCAACGGGCTGACCAGCAACAACAGCGTCCCGGACACCGTCACGTCCAGCGCCCGCTTGCCGGCGCCGCCGCGCTGCCGCGAACCCATCTCCAGCCGTCGGCAGGAGAACCCGGCGAGCTGGTCCCTCGACGCGTACGACGGCGAGTCGGCGTCCACCTCCCAGACCGCGCAGCCCGACTCGGCGAGCGCCCGCAGCAGCGGCCCCTGCCGGGACCGTACGGAGGGATGGACCACCAGGACGTCCCGTACGCCGTTCTGGATGAGGGCCCGCTCGACCTCCTCGCCGGTCGTCAGCACGGGCAACTGCTGGCCGCCGTCCGGCTGTCCGGTCACGATCCCCACCGGCAGCACCCCGCACCGCGGATGCCGCAGCACGGCGGAGGCCACCCGGCGCGCGGTAGCGGCCGGGCCGATCACCAGGGCGGCCCGCGGCCGGCTCAGCCGCGCGCTGCGCCGCCGCCAGTGCACGGTGCCCCGGGCCGCGCAGGCCGCCGCCGACTGGAGCAGGAAGCCGACGGCGAGGGTACGGGCGGACAGGGCGTGGTGGGGCGCGTACGCGGCGACGAGCGTGGCCAGCGTCAGCCAGGCGACCGCGATCCGGCCGCAGACCGCGGGCAGTTCGTCGAGGATCCCCGGCACCGGCCGGGACGGGTGCGGACGCGGCAGCACCGTCGCGGCCACCAGCAGCGCGACCAGCAGGGGCCGGTGCGCGGCCTCGGCCAGCGCCACCGCGCCCAGCAGCGCGGCGCCGGTGTCCGCGGCGAGCAGCGGGACCGGCGAGACGGGCCGCGCCGGGGGTCTGCGGGCCGGGAAGCGGAAACCGGCGCCGGTGGCGCGCGGCGGCATGACGGAGACGGGCGAGAATCCGGGATCCCGTGGCTGCCCACCGGGTGAGGGGACGGTACTTTCCGCGGTCACGAGTGGATGGACTCCCTGTACTCGGTGGGCACGGCGAGCGCGTCGCCGAGGACGTCGCGGTACACGGCCGCCACCGCCTCGGCCGTGAGCCGTACGTCGTGCGTGGACAGGACGTGACGGCGTCCCTGGTGGCCGAGCGCCTCGCGCAGCGACGGGTCGAGCAGCAGCCCGCCGACGGTTTCGGCGAGCGCGGCCGGGTCGCCCGGCGGCACCAGACAGCGCGGCGCGAGACCCGGCGGCAGGCTCTCCCGGGCGCCGTCCACGTCCGTCAGCACCACCGGCCGCCCGCACGCCATCGCCTCCAGCGGCGCGAGGGCCATGCCCTCCCAGAGCGAGGGCAGGACGACCAGATCGGCGGCCCGGTACCAGGGCGCGGTGTCGGCGACGGCACCCGCGAACAGCACGGACCGCGGCGCCCGGGAACGCAGCCGCTCCCGCTCCGGTCCGTCCCCGACGAGCACGAGCCGGGCGTCCGGCACCCGCTGCCGCACGCGGTCCCATGCCGTGAGGAGGACGTCCTGCCCCTTCTGCCGGCACAGCCGCCCCACACACACCACGAGCGGCGCCGCGGGATCGACCTGGGGGAGCAGCTCGCCCCGTACGGTGCCGGCGTCGGCCGGGTCGAAACGCTCGGGTGCGATCCCGTTGGGGACGACCGTCCACCGGCTGCTGATCCCGGCGCGCACGCCGGTCGCGCGCTCCGCCGCGCTCACACACACCACCCGGGACGTCCAACGCGCCCCCCACCGCTCCCACCGCAGCGCCAGCGCCGAGGTGACCCCGCCGACCGCCTCGAACGACCAGGCGTGCGGCTGGTACACGGTCGGGACCCGCCCCCGCACGGCGAGCCGTCCGGCCAGTCCGGCCTTCGCGCTGTGCGCGTGCACCAGAGCGGGCCGTACGTTCTCGATCACCTGAGCGAGCCGCCGTACCTCTCGCACGAGTGCCGGACCGGGCGAACGGGTCGCCTCCCAGTGCCGTACGTCGGCGCCGAGCGCGCGCAGGGCGGGGGCGAGGGGGCCGTCCGGGCAGGCGACCGTGACGTGCAGACCGGCCGCGAGCTGGGCCCGCGCCAGGTCCGTCACCACACGGGCGACGCCACCGTCCACGGGCTGGGTGAGGTGCAGGACCCGCGGCCGAGGGCCGGGTACTGACTGGTGCATGCGCGGTTTCCTCGCTCACGTACGGCGCTCGGGACGGGCGGGAACGCGCCTACGGGCGGGCGCCCAGGCCGGCGAGGAGCCCGCCGACCCATGCCGCGTTCCGCTGGGGAACGAGCCGGCGGGCCGGCGGGTCACCACCGGGCCGCAGCTCTGTGTCGCGTTCGAACACACCCGCGCCGAGGCCGAGGGGGGTCGGGTGGACGGGCGCCCGCATCGCCGGTGCCGGGTCCGGCTCGCTGATCACCGCCTGGGGATTACGCATGACCGGCGTGGCCCTTTCGGGAAAGGTGGGAGTGATGAGCGCGATCTGCTGGCTCAAGGGGCGCGTCGAGAGGTCCGCAACTCTAGTCGCTATCCGCATTTAGACGGTGAAAACAGACAAGTGTGTCGGAGCGGTGAAGCGTGGACGCCCGTCGGATCACTCCATTGGCGGCACAACCCGCGCGGGTGCCGCGCGTTGACACAGCGCCGGGCATCCCCGCCCGGGTGTTTGTGTCAACCCCCAAGGAGCACCTCTCCATGTCGCGTATCGCGAAGGGCCTGGCCCTGACCACCGTTGCGGCCGCCGCCGTTGCGGGCACCGCCGGCATCGCCACCGCCGACGCCGGCGCGAAGGGCGTCGCCGCCCACTCCCCGGGCGTGCTGTCGGGCAACGTCGTCCAGGTTCCGGTCCACATTCCGGTCAACGTCTGCGGCAACACCGTCAACGTCGTCGGACTGCTGAACCCCGCGTTCGGCAACAAGTGCGTGAACGACTGACGTCGGCTCGAACCCTTCGTCGGCCGCCGTCCCGTGGATCCTCCACGGGAGGGCGGCCGGTTTGCGCTGCCCCGAATGGGCGGTGCGGGCGTCCCCGGGGCGGACCGCCGTTGTCCCGCCCTTCATCAGGGATGACGCGGGCGGGACGGCCGCCGGACGCTCCCCCGGTGTGTCCGATCGGTTGCGCGGCGTGTGGGCCGCTTCCACGGTGGGTTCAAGATCCGACGCACAGCGAAAGGAACCCCCATGCGTGGACTGCCCGCACGGCGTATCGCCGCCTCAGCACTCTCTGCCGTCTTCCTCCTCGGCATCACCGGTCCGGCCGCGACGGCGGTCGAGAGGGACGCGGCCGTCGAGCGCGCCGAGGCGGCGTCCCGTGCGCCCGTCCCCGGCGCGGACGCGCTCCTCGGCCAGGTCGAGGTCCTGGGCGGCCTGGGGGGTGTGATCACCCCGGTCACCAGCATGCTGAACACCGTGCTCAAGGCCGACAACGGCCAGCTCTCGGTCGAGCAGGCCTCCAAGTTCGGCGACGCTGTCAAGGCCGCCGTCGCGAAGGCCACGGCGGCGGCGCCGGCGGCCCCCGTCGCCCCGCCCGCCACCACTCCGCCGACGACACCGGGCACGACGACGCCGAACACCACCGTGCCGGGCACGACGACGCCCGACACGACCACGCCGAACACCACGCTGCCGGCCCTGCCCACGCTCACCAGGAGCGACAACGGGACCGGGGTCCCGCCCGCCGGGGTCCCGGCCGGCCTCGCGGGCGACGCGCTCGACGCCCTGCAGAAGGCGGTCGACACCCTGCTCAAGGCGACCACCTCCGGGGAGGCCACCGAGGTGGGACCGTCCGCCACCAACGTGGTGAGCAGGTTGGTCGACGTCGTCGCCGCCACCCTGGTCGGCGGCGGACTGCCCGCCCCGAGCCTGGCGGGCCTGCCGTCGCTGCCGGCGAACTCCAGCTCGCAGCCGACCGGTTCCGTGCCGACGTCGGGCGTGCCGTCCATGTCATAAGGCGCGCCCAGCTGTTGTGCCGGTCTCGCCCGAGGCCGGCACAACGGCTTTTTCATGAAAGCCCAATTTCGATGGACCGGGTTTCCGCTCCGGCAGCGGCTCGTTGGGCACGGCGTCAGCATTCCCCCTGGTGACCTGTCTGGTGACATGAGTTGCCGAAGAAAGGAACACGATGAAGTCCCTGAAGGCTGCCGCTGTAGTCGCCGGTTCCGTGGTCCTCGCCGGTGCCGCCGCGCCCGCGTTCGCCCACGACCCGGCGGAACTCACGCCCACCAGCCTCAACGGTGCCTGGAACACGATCGCCAAGGACCCCCTCAAGCTCACCGACGCGATGCCGCTGCAGCACCAGTCGGACGCGCTGAACACGGAGAACGAGGACTCGGTGCTCAACGCGGTCAAGGGCGCGACCACCCAGCTGAACTCCAACGGTGGACTTCTCGGCGGACTTCCCCTGGGGAACTGACGTCATCTCCGGACCGAGAGGGCCGGTTCCACGACGGCGGACGCCGTACGGAATCGGCCCTTCGCGTTGTTCGAGCGGGCCCGGGAACGGCCGCGACGGCGCCTCCCTCGTTCGGGTGGACACGGCGGGGGCAATCCGCCGCCCGGGTGAGAACACGGCCGGCCCCGTTCCGGCCCGTGGATAGGGTCGCGCGGTGACCACAACCCCCAGCGAAGCCCGCCCGTTCCGCTCCGCCGATCTCGGCACCCTCGTCATCATGGCCTGGAGCGGAGAGGCGCCCGACGGCCATGACATGCCCTACCTCCTCGCCTGCTCCCTCGGGGACGCCCCCGACGGGCCCGAGGCCACGACCGCCGCCGTCGAGAGGCTGCTGAACGACAACGGCCTGCCCGTGGGCGGTGACCTCGTCGACGGCAACGTCCGGCCGAGCCTGCCGGTCAGCATGCTCGTCGTCGCCGGGCAGGCCGTCGTCACCATGCCGCGTCTGAACGCCCAGTGCCCGGTACGGCCGGAATGGCTCGCTGCGGTCGCCAAGCGCGGCTACGCCTACTTCGTGTTCACCACCCGCCCCTGGCCCGAGGCCTCGCAGGGCACCGTCACGCCGGAGGAACTGGCCGGGTTCGCGGGCTCCGAGGAGACCCTGAAGGCCGCCGCGCACATCGTGCTGCCGGCCCGCAGCCTGCGCTCCTGATGTCACGGGCCGCCGGACAGCACGCCCGGCCGGGGGCGCGCACCGCGGGCGGCGGCCGGGGGTTCGCCGTGCTCCTGCTGTGCACGGGAGCGGCGGGAGTGCTGGCCTCCTGGGTCATCACCCTCGACAAGTTCAAGCTGCTTCAGGACCCGGACTTCACCCCGGGATGCAGCCTGAACCCGGTGGTGTCCTGCGGCAGCGTCATGGCGAGCGACCAGGCCGAGGCCTTCGGGTTCCCCAACCCGATGCTGGGCCTGGTCGCCTACGCCATCGTGCTCTGCGTCGGCATGAGCCTGCTGGCCGGCGCGGCCTTCCCCCGCTGGTACTGGCTGACCTTCGCCGCCGGCTGCCTGTTCGGCGTCGGGTTCGTGTCCTGGCTGCAGTTCGAGTCGCTGTACCGGATCAACGCGCTGTGCCTGTGGTGCTGTCTGGCGTGGATCGCCACGATCCTCCTTTTCTGGTACGTGACGTCGCTCGTCGTACGCCATGAATTCCTGCCCGCGCCGCATTTGTTGCGGGCCTTCTTCGCGGAATTCACCTGGGTCGCCCCGCTGGTGCACCTCGGAATCACCGGAATGCTGATCCTGACCCGGTGGTGGGAGTTCTGGACGAGCTGACTGCCGTACGTCGTACTACTGCGGCACTCGGGGGAATCTTGCGCTGCTGACCGCGCCGGGATCGTTACGCGATACGGACGTCGAGCTCGCCGATCCGCCGAATCCTGAAAGGGACCGTATCTGACATGAAGTCGACCACCCGAGGAACCCTTGCCGCCGCCGTCATCACGGGCGTCGCGGCCGCGGTGGGGGCCACCGCGACCCCCGCCGCAGCGGTGGACACGGTCCCCGTGCCGGTGCCGCTGGAGGGCGCCGAGCGCGCCCTGAACATGGAACTGCCCAGGCTGCGCGGGGAGATCCCGCTGCTGACGTCGGGCGCGCCCGAGGGACCGCAGTACGTCGAGGGCCGGCTCTTCCCGAAGCGGGCGATCCCGCAGCTGCCGGTCAGCGGCGGACTGCCCGGCGCGGACCTGCGCGCGCCCCTGCCGCGCGTCCTCGGCGACGACTTCGACCACGCCACCCTCGACGCTCCCGCCACCGACGTACGGACACTGGCGCCGGGCCTGACCCTGGACGCCCCGCTGACCGCGCCGAACCCCCGCGCCTTCGGCCTGCCGTCGCCGAAGCTCCCGGAGGCGGGCGTCCTGCTGCCGATGCTGCAGACCGTGCCCGGTGCGGACCTGGGCACGGGACCCGGCCTGTAGGGCGCGCCGACCTCTGTGACGGGGCCCGGGCCGGTGTCGCGGCCCGGGCCCCGACGGCTGTCCGGACGCGGAATGTCCACCTGATGGACCGCCGGACGGTGACCGCGCGGGCCGCCGGACGGTTACCGCTACGGACAACCGAACCGGACCCATTCCCCACAGGACGAGGAGCAAGCGATGGCCGTGAGCGTCGGCGGAGTACCGGTGGAGGCACCACCCTCGGCGACGGGCCCGGCGGCAGGCGGGCCCGCGCGCCGGAGCAGGCGGGACCTGTTGCTCGCGCTGCTCGGCCCGGCGGCCGTCACGGTGGCGCTCACCCCGGTCGTCGCCGCCTCCCGCGCGCCGCGCGCGGCCGGGCCGCCCGCCGACATCGTGTTCGACGAGACCTACCGGGGCCGCCGTATCCGAGGCATCAGAAGCTCCGCGGCCGCCGCGGGGGCCACCCTCGGCGACGGCCGGTGGCACGTCACCGTCGACGGACGGCCGCTGCACCTGATGCGTCGCGCCGACGGCACCTGGCTGAGCATGGTCGACCACTACCGGTCGTACGCCACGCCGCTGGACGCCGCCCGCGCGGCCGTCGACGAACTGGGACCGGGACGGCAGCTGCGCGCGCCGGGCAGCGACGGGGGGCGCGGGGGCCACGGGGGCAGGGACATGGGGGGACACGATGGCGTACACGCGTAAGGACGTCAGCACGCTGACCGCGGCCGAGAAGCGGCGGTTCGTGAAGGCGATGCTGGCGGTCAAGCGGCGGGGCGAGTACGACGAGTTCGTGCGGACGCACATCGAGTACTACGTCTCGGACGGCGAGGGCGGACTGCGTACGGCGCACATGGCGCCCTCCTTCCTGCCCTGGCACCGACGGTTCCTGCTGGAGCTGGAACGGGCCCTGCGCCGCGTCGACCCCTCGGTGACCGTGCCGTACTGGGACTGGACTCGCGACCGTACGACGCGGTCGGCGCCCTGGACGACGGACCTGCTCGGCGGCACCGGGCGGCGCTCGGACCGGCAGGTGACGACCGGCCCCTTCGCCTACGCGACCGGCAACTGGACCCTCAACGAGAACGTGACCGACGAGGAGTACCTCACCCGGGACCTCGGCCGGGCCCGCGACCCGATCGAGCTGCCGACCAGGAGCGACCTCGAACGGGCGATGAAGGACCCCGTCTACGACAGCTCCCCCTGGGACTCGACGTCCGCCAAGGGGTTCCGCAACAAGCTGGAGGGGTGGGGGAGCGGGCGGGGCAGCACCGCCTGGCGCAACCACAACCGGGTGCACCGCTGGGTCGGCGGGGTGATGGTCGGCGGGGCGTCCGTCAACGACCCCGTCTTCTGGATGCACCACGCCTTCGTCGACCTGTGCTGGTCGCGCTGGCAGCGCCGGCACCGCGACCACCGCTACCTGCCCGCGAAGCCGCCAGGACCGGGCAGCGACCAGCGCGGCCGGATCGTCGCCCGCCACGAGAAGCTGCCCCCGTGGGACGTGACGCCGGACGAGCTGGAGGACCACAGCCGGATCTACCGGTACGCGTAGGGCGCGGGGCACGCGGCGGAACGTACGAGAGCCCCGGCGCTCGGAGGTGCCGGGGCTCTGTGGTGCGTACGGAGGATCAGCCGCCGTAGCCGTTGCCACCCGGGCCGGAGTGGCCCTTGTGGTCGTTGTTCTTGTGGTCGTTGTTCTTGTTGCTGTCCTTCTCCTTGTGGTCCCCGCCGTTGTTCTCGCAGTGGTTGCCAAAGGCCGGGTTCAGCAGGCCGACCACGTTGACGGTGTTACCGCACACGTTGATCGGGATGTGGATCGGAACCTGCACGATGTTGCCCGACAGGACACCGGGCGAGCCGATGGCCGCGGCCTTGGCGTCCGCGTCCGCCATGGCCAGACCGGCGCCGCTGAGGACCACGGCACCGGTGCCGAGGGCGACACCGGCTGCCTTCGCGATGCGAGACATCACGTTCTCCTTTGATTCGGGAAGCGCGACGGCAGGACGCGCCGCCGCACTTCCCGTTCAACGCCGTCGCTCGCGCCTGGTAACGGCGGGCATGGGGGGGATCACCCTTTTTGAACAAGGCAGGCGCCGGGCTCTGGCGCCTCGCATACGACAGGCGGTGAGGATGATGAATCACCTGTAGGGATATGAACTGCTTGCCGGTTCTCATGCTATTTGGGGGGATCATGGAACCCATCACACTGATTGCGACGGCGTTGGCCGCGGGAGCGGCTGCCGGCGTGCAGGACACCGCGTCCGCGTCGGTGCGCAGCGCGTACGCCCGTCTGGTGCAGCTGGTGCGCAGTCGGCTCGGGGGACGCTCGGCCGAGCTCGACGGCGCGGTGGAGGCGCAGCGCACGGCGGACGCGTCCGCGCCCGGCGAGGTGGTTCCGGAACTGCGGCGGCTGCTGGTGTCCGTCGAAGCCGGCCAGGACCATCACCTGCGGTCGTTGGCCGACGTGGTGCTGCGGCAGCTGCCGGGAGCGACGGCCCACGCGTCCGGCCACGACGGGTGGAACGTGTGGATCAGCGACTGCAACGGCGTGCACAACGGCTCAGGGCCGCAGCACAACACCTTTCATGGCTGAACTCCGATCCGTGGCACACGGTTCCCGGCGCCACCGGTGACGTCGAGGAGGGGGCGCACATGCGGCTCTTGGGATGGCTCCTCGCCGTGGTCGTCGTCATCCGGGTGGGCAGCTGGATCCTCGCGGAGGCAGGGCGTCTGTCCGGCGCGTCGCTGAACGCCTTGCTGGAAGTTCTGGGAGACATCCTGAAGGTCGTCTTCCTGTTCACCGCCTATACGTTCGGCGGGGCGGCCGCCGCGGGGGCGGGCGTCGCGCTCGTGCGAGGGGTCGTGCGAGGGGTCGTCGCACTCCACGAACGGCACGACCGGAAGCACAGGGCGGCCAGGCCCGTCCGCCCCGTCACGCTCCCACCCGCGAACGCTGCTCCGACGGTCCTGCCCGCGCCGGTCGCCGGCAGCCCTGTGGGCGATCCGGCCGCTGCGGTCGTTGCCGCCCCTGTGGCCGAGCCGGTCCTGCCGGACCCCCCGCCCAGGAGCGGTGTGCGCTACGACGAGGTCATCCCCGGCCAGCCTCGCCGCGACGGGCAGGCGCGGGTCCGGAGCGGGACGCCGGAGCCGCCACAGAGGGCTGACCGCAGGGCCACGCGTCCTCACGGCGGTGTGCCCACACCGGCCGGCACCCTGCCGGAAAGCCGATCGGCGGCACGGGTACCGGCGTCGGCAGCGAGGCCAGCGGCGGTACCGGCGTCAGCGGCGGTGCCGGGTTCAGCAGCGGTGCCGGGTTCAGCAGCGGTGCCGGGTTCAGTGGCGGTACCGGGTCCAGCGGTGGTGCCGGCGTCAGCGGCGGTACCAGGTCAAGCGGTGGTGCCGGGACCGTCGTTGCTCATCCTTGGCTGCCGTGGAGTCCAGATAGGGGATGACAACGAGCAGTTCAACTCGTACACCTATCAACTGCTGTACCCGGCCGTGGACTTCTCGGCTGTCCTTCGTCGCCCTGCCGTGCGGGACGCGTTGCGCCGTCTGGTCAAGGATCCCGACAACGCCGGGCTTCGAAGGGAGGCGGAGGATGCGCTGGGCGCCGGACCGTGGGGGAGCGGGCGGAAGGAGATGCTCGACCTCGGGCCGCTCGGCAGGGCGTCCCCGTCCTCCGCTGCCGGCCGTGATCTCAAGGCGGCGCAGGGATTCGTCGCCGTGCGCAACTGCCAGGGAGTGCAGACGGGGAACGACTGCTTCCAGCGCAACGACTTCACCTACGTCTGCCGTCGGTCGACCGTGGACGCCCATGCCCTGCTCAAGTCGAGCTCCCACGTCGCGAGGTCGCTGGTCAACGTGGTGATCAACCCGCCGGGAAGGGAAGCTGCCGATGATCTGAATGTCGCGGTGAAGGCCGCGCTCGCTTCCCGGGACACGCTCGCCGCGATCCCGGACCGGTCGGTCACCGTCACCTCCCGGACCAATGTGGTGCGTGACCGTGATGGGGTCAGTGTCGGCGACAGGTGTCATACCACCGAGTTCAAAGCCCTCATGGTCGAGCTGGGAAACCCGCGCAACCTGCCCCGGAGCGTGGTGAAGGAATCCGAGCGCCTGTCCCGGTCGGCGGGGCGGCCGGACGCGTCGGATCCATCCAGGACGGCAGTGTCCTCTCCGGCGGAGACACCGAGCGGGCGCCCCCTGCACCGGAGCCTTCCGCGCGGGGCCGACAGCAGCAGACGGCGGTCGCATCACCCACCGCTCAGGTGGAACGGGCCGAAGTCCCCGGACGAGACGCCGACACCTCCGCAGGTGATGCCGGAGCCGCCGAGCGCGACCCTGCGCTCTCCGTCGGGACCTGAGAGCCCTTCGTCCGGACGCGGGCTCGGCCTCTAGCGGGTTTGGCTTCTGGCGGTCTCGGCCTCTAGCGGTCTCGGCTTGTGGCCGCATTGCCTCAGGGCAGCCGTCGTACCGGAGAGCCCTTCAGGAACGCCTGGATGTTCTCGACCGCCTGGCCGTAGTAGGTCGCGTAGTTGGCGCGGGAGACGTAGCCGAGGTGGGGGGTGGCGAGGAGGCGGGGGGCCGTGCGCATCGGGTGGCCGGCGGGGAGGGGCTCGGTGTCGAAGACGTCGACGGCCGCGCCGGCGATCCGGCCCTGGTGGAGGGCGGCGAGCAGGGCGTCCTGATCGACGATCGCCGCGCGGGAGGTGTTGATGAGGTACGCCGTCGGCTTGAGGAGGGCGAGTTCGGCGGGGCCGAGCAGGCCGCGGGTGCGGTCACCGAGCGCGAGGTGGACCGAGACGAAGTCACTGGTGGCGAGCAGGTCGTGCAGCGAGGGGGCGAGGTCCGCGCCCACCTCGTCGGCGCGCTCCGCGGTGAGGTTCTGGCTCCACGCGCCGACCCGCATGCCGAAGGCGAGGCCGACCCGCGCCACCCGGCTGCCGATCTTGCCGAGGCCCAGCAGCCCGAGCCGGCGGCCGTGCAGGTCGGCGCCGACGGTGTGCTGCCAGGGGCCGCCCCCGCGCAGGGCGGTGCTCTCCTCGACGATCCCGCGGGCCAGGCCGAGCAGCAGGGCCCAGGTCAGCTCGACGGGCGGGGTGGAGGAACTCGCCGTACCGCACACCGTCACGCCGTGCGCCTCGGCGGCGGCGTAGTCGATGACGCTGTTGCGCATGCCGGAGGCGACGATCAGCCTCAGCCGGGGAAGGCGGGCGATCAGGGACGCCGGGAAGGCGACGCGTTCGCGCAGGGTGACCACGATGTCGACGTCCGCGAGGGCCGCGGCGAGCGTGTCCTCGTCGGTGAAGTGGGTGTCGAAGGTGACGACATCGACGTCATCGGCGAGCGGTGACCAGTCGGCGAGTTCGGTCGCCACGTTCTGGAAGTCGTCGAGTACGGCACAGCGCAGCGTCGGCACGTCGGTCCTCTCCGTGGTCCGGGTGATCCGGTGGTCCGGGTGGTCCGGTCGGGGGTCCGACTTTACGGGGCCGATCCAGGGCGGGCCACGGCCGATGGTGTGTGCGCCCCCGGCAGGACTCGAACCTGCGGCCAAGCGCTTAGAAGGCGCCTGGTGCATGCGAAGGGACTCGGACGCTGACCTGCACAGACGGCTGCACGGGACCGTCTTCAGGCTTCGGCTTCGACACGCATTCGACTGCGTCGCCATGGAAGGATGCGCTTCACTTGTGCCGCGGAACTTGTCGAGGGGCCAACCGACTGGAGCCCGGAACTGCATGCTGCCGGCACCCAGTCCCGCATGCAGCGCTGCGCGTGGGGCGCTCCGTGCACACGTGAAGCGCGCTGGAGCGTGCGGGTCAAGGACAAGGGAGGCGACAGCTGGTGGGCTGTCTGCGAGGAGCACCGTGCGTCATCGGCGGTCTTGAACACAGGCTCGCAGTGACTGACAGTCTGCACAGCCACAAACATCGGCGGCCGTGACCTGCGCCGCACTGCAGATCGACGCCCTGACCTGCTACGCGCTGTCGGCAGGTGCCGACGTTGGTCAGCGCTGAGCGCCCTTCCACGACATCACCCAAATCGGCGGTCGGGCTTGCCGGGTGAGAGACCTCTTCCAGCTTTCCCAGGGCGCGAAGCAACTGGTTTTCCACTCGGGCGAGTTGCTGACGATACACACGCGTACCCGGCTCATCGCCGTGCGGACGTCCAGAAGGCGGTGAGCAGTCTCGTGCCTACCCGCCACCACGACATCGCCGACGACCTACGGCAACAGATCACGACCGGACGTCTCCAACTTGGCGAACGGCTGCCGTCCGAAACCGCTCTGGCCGAGCGGTACGCGGTCAGCACGGTGACGCTGCGCCATGCCCTCGCGGTGCTTCAGGGGGAAGGGCTCCTTGAGAAGATCCACGGCAAGGGCAACTTCGTCCGCCGTCCCCTACGGAAGATCACTTACGTGGGCGGCTGGGGCACCCTGGACCCCTGGACCGCCGCTGAGCCGTCCTTGCGCGTCACGGTTCGCAGCGCCACGGTTCAGGCCCTCGCGGACCTGCCGGCGTTGCTGAGAGTCCCGACGGGCAGTCCCCTCGTGGAGTTCTCCTGTCTCAGTCTCGAAGGGGAGTCACCGCGCTGCGGCTTCTGCCGTGGACGGGTCCGGAGGGCAAGCCCTGCTACCTGAGCACCGACGACCGGGACGGCTACATGTCCCGCCTGGCGGACAACGTCGAAGCGGTCCAGCTTGGAACGGCAACCGAGCTCCTGGAGCAGGCATCGGAGGTACTCGGCGACCGGGACGCGAACCCGGCTGAAGTAGAGCGACTGGCGATAGAACTGACCGGAGCTCTCCGGGACGTCCTCCGAGTGGCTGCCAGCCGCGGTCATCTTTTGGCTGCTGGGGAACCTCAAGGCTTTTGAGGGCGGACTGAACGACGCACCAACAGGTGCCAACGCTCCCGAGGGGGAGGGGAGCCCGGAACACACCTGGGCTCCCCCGCCCCCTCGGGTTTGTACCGACCTCGGCTCAGGTTGCCTGGCCTCGGCAGCCTTGTTGTCAGTGCCTGCGGTTATGGTGCGTCTGCCATCGAGGGCAATGTTCTGGGGAGGGGCGTTGGGGGCAAAAACGGGACTGCTGGTGTACGTCGACGGCGACGTGCCGGCGTTGCTGCGACAAGTGGGAGCGGCGGACCCAAATCGGACGGTCACCATGATGCGGCGGCTCTATCCTGGTTGCGAGATCGAAGAATGCGAGGGCTCCAGCCTCTGGGACGGTGTGTACCCCCAGAAGGGGACGGCGTACGCAGCCAGTTGGCCAGGCCTGGATGTGATCGGCGATCAGAGGGTGATGATCGACGCCCCATCCCAGCTCCCGGAACACCTCGTGGCGGCAAGCATCGGCCGACGGCTCGTCCTGCACGCCATGCACAGCGTCGTCGACTGGCTGGCGTTCGCCGTGTGGGAAAACGGACGTCTCGTCCGCTCCCTGAGCCTGTCCCCGGACAGCGGCATCATCGAGAACATCGGCGAACCGCTCCCCTTCGAACGGCCCTACTGGGCCGGAGACCGACCAGCCGACATCGTCCCCTGGCCCGGTGAGGAGGAAGAGCCGTACGCCTTGCCCTTCCACCCCCTGGACCTGGGCGAAGACGCGTTGCGGGCGCTCTGCGGGTTCATCCAGGAGGGCCGTCCCCAGCCCGACGACGTCGACGCAGACGCCATCAAGCTGTACGGCTTCCACGTGCGGGATGCACACGGGCCTGATCCAGCAGAGCAAGAAGCGGACCTGCGCAGAGCGGTGGAAGCCATGGATCCGCCGCGCTTCTACACCATGAGCCCTGATGGCTCACTGATCGAGCGCGGCGGCCTTTAGCTCAGGACCCCTTCGTCCCGAAGCAACTTGGGCGAAGGTGCTGCCTTGAGTTGGTCTGCTCCTCACCTGCGCTGATGGTCCGCAGACGTTCGCGGTCGTCCGCCGTTGTCCGCTGGCGTTGTCACGCAGTTAGACACTCACGGACGGCAGAGGTTGATGAACCCCATGCGTGCTTGTTGTGCAGCGTCCGCGATGCTCACGGTCACAACAGGCCGTTTCGGCGGAGCTCGCGCTGGTGTCGGAGCGCGTAACCATGATCGTCCTTCTCTCGACGCTCCTCCGCACGAGCCTGGAACTCCTCTGGATCCAACTCGTCATCGTCGTCATACGAGGGGTTGGCGGGGTCTCCACCGTTCAGGTTGTAAGCAACGATCCACTCGCTCATGGCTGCCCCCAAGGTGTGCATCCTTGTCCCAACGGTGGCTCCCCCCGACCCGCACTGACTCCGAGCGGCCCGCGAAGAGCACCTTTAACAGTCTGAGGTTGGGAGGTTCCCAACGGGGTGGAAACGCGGTATTTCGCCAGTTTCTCTCACGCATGAGCGGCGGACAGTCGCCACAGCAACGGCTCCGGAGGCCGCTTGGCACTCGGGCAACGCAGCAGGTCACGGCCCTGCGCATGGCGGACCACGCCAAACGAGTCCACGGATAGTCCACGGCTCGCTGAGCCCAAAAGCAGCTGGGCGAGAAGGCTGCGGCTTGAATGTCAGCGTTCCTTGCCGAGGGTGGGAAGGCCGCCACAGAACGGCGGCATGCAGAGCCATTCACGCCGGGGTCTGATGCCGAGCGTCTTCTTCAGCGTGGCCAGCTGCTTCGCGTCTGCGGCGGAGCGGGCTACGTTTGGCGGGCTCCGGGCTGTCCGCGATGGCGAATCCCTGCCAATGCTGTCAGCCAGTAGCGAGCTGAGGAAAGCGGCTGCACGCGTTCTTCGCCACGCTGTACTACTGCGGTCTGCGGCCGGAGGAAGCCGTAGCCATGCGAGTGCAGGACGTGATGCTTCCGGGCCTCGATGCCGGTGACCAGTGGTGCGAGCTGCTGATCCACATGGCGACTCCGGAGGTCGGCAAGCAGTGGACCGACACCGGAGAGATCCACGAGGAACGTGACCTGAAGGGCCGCGCCGAGGGCGAGACGCGCACCGCGCCGGGGCATCCCGCCCTGACGCGCATCCTGCGACAGCACATCGAGGACGAACAGCTCAAGCCGGGGGATCTGCTGTTCCAGGGGGAGACGGGCGGCATCCTCGCGGGTTCGGTCATCCGCCGGGCCTGGCGCAGTGCGCGCAAGGCCGTCTTGCCCCCGCACGTCTTCGAGTCGCCCACGGGCAAACGCGTGTACGACAACCGCCACACGCGCCTGACGAAGTGGCTCAACGACGGGATCCCTCCCGCTCAGGTCGCGGAGTGGGCCGGGAACAGCGTCCCCGTGCTGCTGGCCACCTACGCGCGGTGCGTCGAGGGACAGCTGCCCGACCTGAAGAAGCGGCTCGAAGCCGCTGGAGATCTTCCCGAAGGACCTGCCGCCGGTTGACCCTCTCGGCCGAGAACTTCGACACGTATTCGACACAGCCACCCGCGAAAACCCGGTGACAGCCGGACAGCCCCGGAGTCCTCCCTTGATCATCAGGGGAGTGCCCGGGGCTTCTGCGTGTCGAGCGCTACACGGTCTGACCAGCAAAAACGCCCTCCCGAAGGAAGGCGAGGGATAGGCGCCCCCGGCAGGACTCGAACCTGCGGCCAAGCGCTTAGAAGGCGCCTGCTCTATCCACTGAGCTACGGGGGCCGGGTGTGGTGGCCTCTGTCGTGGGTGCCCGGGTGTGGGCCGATCCGTGACGTTGCCGGGGACAAGGATAGGGCTCCCGCGCCCTTGTCCCGATTGCTTCGCCTCCGTGGCTCGATGTGGAGGTTCGGTGAAGCGGTCCTGATAATCGCAGGCAGGTACGAATCGTGCACCGCTTTTGGCGTCTCGCGCACCGGGTGTTGTGTACTCGTTATGCCTGGACTGTGCCGGTGTCCCGGTCGCCCCTTCCGTCCGAAGTGTCCCGTCGGCGCGCAGGCATGCTCATATGCTTCAGAATTCCCCTAAAATTGGGCATTCTTCACATGTGGTGACCTTGGACGTACGGCCTCAGCTGCTCGACGCACTCTCCGCCCTGCGCGACCGTGTCGCCGCCGCACGCTTCCCGCTACCCCTGGCGGGAGCTCCACGCGCGCGTGCCAATCGCGACGAACTGCTCGCCCAGCTCGACGACTACCTGGTGCCCCGATTGCGGCAACCCGAAGCGCCCTTGCTGGCCGTCATCGGGGGCTCCACCGGGGCAGGCAAGTCGACGCTCGTCAACTCGCTCGTGGGACGACGGGTCAGCGAGGCGGGCGTGCTGCGGCCGACCACGCGGACGCCCGTGCTGGTCTGCCATCCGGAGGATCATCACTGGTTCAGCGGGATGCGCGTGCTGCCCGACCTCACCCGCGTGTGGGTGCCCCACCAGGAGCCGGGGGACGAACTCCTGCTGCCCGGCGAGAATCCCGCGCGCGTGCTGCGCATCGAGACCGCCGACACCCTGCCGCCCGGCCTCGCCCTCCTCGACGCGCCCGACGTCGACTCCCTCGTCGCCGACAACCGCTTCCTCGCCGCCGAACTGATCTGCGCGGCCGACATCTGGGTGATGGTCACGACGGCCGCCCGCTACGCCGACGCCGTGCCCTGGCACCTGCTGCGCACCGCCAAGGAGTACAACGCCACCCTCGTCACCGTTCTCGACCGGGTGCCCCACCAGGTCGTGTCCGAGGTCTCGCGTCAGTACGGCGCGCTCCTCACCAAGGCCGGACTCGGCGACGTACCCCGCTTCACCGTGCCCGAACTGCCCGAGTCCGCCTGGGGCGGCGGCCTGCTGCCGGCCACCGCCGTGGCTCCGCTGCGGACCTGGCTCCTCCATCAGGCGCAGGACCCCGCCGCCCGGCAGCGCTCCCTGGCCCGTACGGCGTACGGCGTCCTCGACTCGCTGAAGTCCCGGATGCCCGAGCTGGCCGGTGCGGCCGCCGCTCAGTACGCCGCCGCACTGCGGCTCACCGCCGCTGTCGACGGGGCGTACGACAGCGAGTACGCGCGCGTGCGGGGGCGGTTGCAGTCCGGGGCCGTGCTGGCGGGCGACGCCCTGAAGCGCTGGCGGGCCTTCCCGCTCGACTGCACTGCCCCGGAACTCCTCGACGCGCTCGTGGAGAGCCTCGGCGCCCTCCTGCTGTGTGCCGTGACCGCCGCCGACGAGCGCGTCGACGACGCGTGGCGGCGCGAACCCGCGTCCGGCGCCCCCGAGCTGACCGGCCGTGACCCGGTCCTGGAGAGCGCCGAACACCGGATCGGGATCGCCGTACGGCGATGGAGGCGGGAGCTGGAGGAGTACGTCGAGGAGGAGATCCGCCACCTCGACCGCAGCGTCGCACCGGATCCCGAGGTGATCGCCGCCCTGGTGGCCACGGCCCTGCTGGGCGGCCGTAGGGCCCGGTCGGCCGGTGAGGGGCTCGCCGAACGGATCGGCGCGCACGGGGCGCTGCGGCTGCGCGACCGGGCCGGGCGGCTGCTGACCGACCACCTCGACCGGGTCATGCACACCGAACGCGAGCGCCGGCTGGCCCCGCTCGACGCCCTCGACGTCCACCCCGAACCGCAGGCCGAACTCATCGCCGCGCTGTCCGTACTGCAGAAGGAGAGGTGACCGGTGACCGCCGTCACAGACCAGGACCACACCGACCACACCGACCACACGGACCCCACGGATCCCACGGACGACACCGACCGCAGGGACGACACGGAGCATGCGGAGGGCTCGGGCGGCACGGGGCATGAGGAGGGGCGTTCCGAACACTCCGGATCAGCCGGATCAGCCGGATCAGCCGGATCAGCCGGATCAGCCGGATCAGCCGGATCGGCCGGATCGGCCGGGTTCGCCATGTCCCCCGTGTCCCCCGGGTCCGAGGAAGGCGCGTCCCAAGGCGGGCATTCCGAACAGGGTGACTCGGACGGCGAGTCCGCGGCGGAGCACCCTGCCGGCCATGCGGCTCCCGAGGCGTCCGAAGCGACTGAACGGGCCGGAGGGGCAGGAGGGGCAGGAGGGGCTGAGGGGTCCGGGGAACCTGCGGGCGACCGCCACGCGCGCGTGCAGCGCAACGACGACGCCTCCAGTCGTACGGACGCCTCCAGTCGTACGGACGTCAGCGGTCGTACGGGCACCAGCAGTCGTACGGATGCCGACGGCGCCTGGGACGACGGTCTGATCGCGCGGCGGGTCTCCGAGGAGGCCGCGGCGCAGCCCGTCGTCATGGAGACCCGGACGCCCATCGCCCAGACGGTGACCCCGCTCGCGTACGACGGGCCGCTGCGGTCGCGGCTGGACGCGCTGCGGGAGCTGGTGGGGCTCTCCCGCACGCGGCTCGACAGCAGGACCCTGCACGAGGCGGGCCGGGTTCTCGACGAGGCGGCGGCGCGGCGGCGGCTGTCCGGGCAGCACACGGTCGTCGCCATCGCGGGCGCGACCGGCAGCGGCAAGTCGCAGCTGTTCAACGCGCTGGCCGGAGTGACCATCTCGGAGACGGGCGTACGACGGCCCACCACCGCCGCGCCCATCGTGTGCAGCTGGAGCGACGGCGCGTCGAGTCTCATCGACCGGCTCGGCGTCCCGGGGCGGCTGCGGCGGCGCCCGGTGCAGAGCCCGCAGGCGGAGGCGCAGCTGCGCGGGCTCGTCCTGGTGGACCTGCCCGACCACGACTCGGCCGCCGTGCAGCACCGCGAACAGGTGGACCGCATCCTGGCGCTGGTCGACGCGGTGGTCTGGGTCGTCGACCCGGAGAAGTACGCCGACGCGATCCTGCACGAGCGTTATCTGCGGCCCATGGCGGGCCACGCGGAGGTCATGTTCGTCGTCCTCAACCAGATCGACCGGCTGCCCGGGGAGGCCGCCGAGCAGGTCCTCGACGACCTGCGGCGGCTGCTGGACGAGGACGGGATCGCGCTCGGCGAGTACGGCGAACCGGGCGCGACCGTGCTCGCGCTGTCCGCGCTCACCGGGGACGGCATCGGTGAGCTGCGGGAGTCGCTCGGTCAGTTCGTGGCGGAACGCGGGGCCGCGGCCCGCCGGATCTCGGCCGACGTGGACGCCGCCGCGTGGCGGCTGCGGCCCGTCTACGCCACCGGGCGGCGGACCGGCCTGAGCGAGGAGGCGCGGGACGAGTTCGCCGCCCGGCTCGCGGACGCGGTGGGTGCCACCGCGGCGGGCGAGGCGGCCGAACGCGCGTGGCAGCGCAACGCCAACCGGGCGTGCGGAACGCCCTGGCTGCGGCTGTGGCGCTGGTTCGAGGACCGGCGGGAACCTCCCACGGGACGGCTGCCGTTGCGTGCCCAGGCGGACGAGGAGGCCACGGCACGCCAGCGCGTCGAGCAGGCGGTGCGGACGCTGGGCGACCGGGCCTCGACCGGACTGCCGGCGCCGTGGGCGCAGGCGGTGCGGGAGGCGGCCGTGCGCGGTTCCCAGGGGCTGCCCGAGGCGCTGGACAAGCTGGCGGCGCGGGCCGGGCTGCCTGTACGACGTGGTCGACGAGGGCGAACGCCTGTGGATCGTCATGGAACTGGTCTCCGGCCGCTCCCTGGAACGCGTCCTGGCGGAGGAGGGCCCG
>NZ_JBSFTY010000091.1:0-34652 GCF_053591515.1 Streptomyces sp. NPDC003011 | reverse complement strand
GAGCGCCGCGCTGAGCGCCGGATCGGGCGCCGTGCCGGGCGCCCCGCTCAGCGCTGTGCCGGGCGCCGCGCCGGGACGCTTCGTCGGACACCGTGCTGGGCGCGCCGCCGAGCGCTGTGCCGAGCTCTGCGCCGGGGTGCCGGGTCGGACGCCGTGCCGGGGTGCCTGGTCGAGCGCCCCCCTGGGCGCCCCGCTGAGCGCCGTGCCGGGACGCCTGGTCGGGTGCTGCACCGGGGCGCCAGGTCGGACACCGTGCCGGACGCTGTGCTGAGCGCCCCGTCGGACGCCCTGCCGGACGCCCGGTCGAGCCGTCCCGCCGGACGCCCGGTCGAGCCGTCAGGGTTCAGCGTCCCGTGCGGGGGTGCCGGGCCAGTCGTCCCGGTGCGTCCGTGATGACGCCGTCGCAGCCCAGTGCCAGCACGCGGTCCCGCTGCCGGGGCGTGAGCACGGTGTGCGCCCACACCCGGGGGATGCCCGAGCGCACGGCCCGGACCAGGTCCGTGTCGCGGGCCCTGTGGTCCACGTCCAGGAGGTCCACGAAGGACCGCCAGCGTTCGGGGCGGTCCGTGCGCAGCTGCCGGGCGGAGCGCCACAGCTGGGCGAGCAGACCCAGGCGGTGGGCGCGCCGGGCCACTTCGGGGTCGTTGGAGTTGACGAAGACCGAGCGGGACAGCCCCCGGGCGTGGATCAGCCCGGCCAGCCGGTCCAGGCTCCGCGGGTCCTTCGCCTCCAGCATCAGCACGATCCGCCCGCCGAAACGATCCAGCACCTCGGTGACCGTCGGCGGCCGTTCCGAGCGCCAGCTCCCGGGCAGCGAGTCACGGGGCCGCAGCCGCATCCCCCGCCACTCCCGCACGTCCAGCCCGCGCACCTCGCCGCCCGCGAAGGTCGTCCGGTTCAGCGTCGCGTCGTGCATCACCACCGGCGTGCCGTCGCGCAGCAGGCGCGTGTCGAAGTCCAGTACCTGTGCCGTACCGCGCCGCTGGGCGGCCATGAGCCCCGCCATGCTGTTCTCGGGCACCTCGCGGGCGCCTCCGCGATGCGCGACATAGGTGACGCGGGGCAGTGAATCCACCGTCAAAGGCCCCGTGCTCCACTCCAGCGGGGCCGTCGGTCCCGCGAGGGTCAGCGAGACCACGGAGGCCGCGGAGGTCAGGCCCACCGACGCGATCCATGTGACCATGCGGACAACGGTAGGCCGGTAAATCACAACAAAGCGTGCAATGACACTCGATCCCGGTGACCGGACCACCTCGTCCCGGCTCCCCCTGTTGTCGGCTCCGGCCCCCCGGAACGCGGGATGGTGGGACCATAGGGCATGCTGTTCCGCACGACGGCGAGGCGAGGGGATAGATGAGCGCGGAGTTCGGCGGCCGTTCCGGCCGGCAGGGCAAACTCTCCCAGTGGCTGCGCGGACGCCGCCCGAAGGAGGCCGCCGCGGATGCCGACGGCCGTGAGGCCCTGCTGCTCGCCGCCGCCGGAGCGGGCCTGCCGCTCGCCCCCGCCGCGTATCCCGCCGCCGACTACCGCTGTTCCTGCGACCGCGTCGGCTGTCCCACCCCCGCCCGGCACCCGGAGTCGTTCGCCTGGCAGACGCAGTCGACCACCGACCGCACGCAGATCGAGCGCTGGGCCCGCCACCAGCCGCAGGCCAACTTCATCACCGCGACCGGCATGGTGCACGACGTCCTGGACGTGCCGCTGGAGGCGGGACGGGAGGCGCTGGAGGAGCTGCTCGGCTCCGGTGTCGAGGTCGGTCCGGTCGCCGAGAGCGACGACGGACGTCTGCTCTTCTTCACCCTCACCCGGGGCACCCCCGAGGAGGAGGACGAGTGGTGGCCCTGCGAACTGGACTGCCACCCCGAGACGATGGACGAGCACCCGGGCCTGCGCTGGCACTGCCGCGGCTCCTACGTCCTGGTCCCGCCCGCCCGGCTCCCCGGCGACCGGACCGTGCACTGGGTCCGCGGCCCCGAACATCCGCTGCCCGACCCGCTGACCCTCCTGGAACCCCTCACCGACGCGTGCGCCCGCTTCATCGGCGGCCAGCAGGACCACGCGAGCACCGCCGGCTGGCCCCCGCGCCACTGACCCCGGCGGGGGAGTCCGGTGTCGCGCCCGCGCCCTGCCGCGCTCAGGGGGCCGTACCCCGCCCCGCGACCCAAAAGGCCGTCGCCCCGAAGCCCGCGCGGGGGGACCGGCCCCGCTACGACCCCTGCGCCGACGTCAGCCCCTGGATCCGGCCCAGTACCGTCACCCGCTGGTCGCCCGAGCCCTTCGCCGGGTCCAGGGCCACCTCGTTGGAGACGAACTCCATGGTGAGCGACTGCTTGATCTCACCGGTCGTCAGGGCCAGCACGCCCTCGCCCGGGTCGGGCACGGAGGTGCCCGGCGCGGCCGTCTGCTTCTCGTAGTGGTGCGTGGTGAAGAAGACCAGCGCCCCGCCGTCGGCCGTACGCAGCGCGAGCGGCGCGTAGTCACCGGTGGTCAGCGGCTCGTCGATGTACTGCGTGGCCAGGCCAGGCCGGCTCTCGTTCTTCTCGCGCAGCGCACGCCACACGCTGGTGTGCGTACCGGTCGCGAAGCCGTCCCCGCCGCTCTTGAGGTACGTCGTGTACTCCTTGCCCACGTCCCGGGGCGCGACGGCCAGTTCGGCCGAGTCCACCGGCACCGGCTCGGCCCAGCCGTCCGCGTCCTTCTTGAACGCGGGCACCTTGCCGGGCGCCACCAGCGTCAGATAGGCCGCCTGCCAGGGCTCGTCGAGGCCGCCGCGGGTGAACACGAACAGCCAGCGCGAGGCACCGCCCTTGTTGCCGGCCGCGTCGGCGACGAACCAGCGCGGCCAGCCCGCCTTCTTCGGGATCGTGAACTTCGCGTCCGACAGCTTCAGCGGGCTGTGCGCCGGATTGCCGTCCGGGTTGTTCGCGGCGCCGGCCTTCAGCCGGGCCTCGTCGATGTCGGAGAGGGCACCGGTGACATGGTCGGCGTCCAGCGCGCTGTCGTACGCCTTGTCGGCCGCGTTGTACGCGGAGGTGAACTGCCCGAGTGCCTCGGCGGCCTCCGCCTCGGTGGCCGCGGGCAGCACCTCGCGCTCGCCGTGCACCACCACGCAGCCGCTCGCCGTCAGCGACAAAGCGGTCAGCGAGGCCGCTATCAGTGCGCTCCGGTCAAGCCTGCGGAGCCTCAGAGGGCCGCGATCCCTGCTCATCAGGTCCCTTCACCTTCCCCTTCCCGGAGGCGAACCCTACCGGGGCGAGGAAGAGCGCGAGCGCCGGGACCAGGTACAGCAGCCACACCGTGACCTGGAGGACCGTCGGGTCGGGCTGGAAGTTGAACACGCCCTTCAGCAGGGTGCCGTACCAGCTCGACGGGTCGACGGTGCCGCTGATGTCGAAGGCCTTGTCGGTCAGCCCCGGCACCAGGTCGGCTTCCTGGAGGTCGTGGACGCCGTACGCCAGCACGCCCGCGGCCACGACGACCAGCATGCCGCCGGTCCAGGTGAAGAACCGGGACAGGTCGATCCGCACGGCGCCCCGGTAGAACAGCCAGCCCAGCAGGACGGCCGTCGCGATGCCGAGGGCGACCCCGATCAGCGGACGCGGGGTGCCGTCGCTCGCCGCGTGCACCGACGCCCACACGAACAGGGCCGTCTCCAGGCCCTCCCGGCCGACCGCGAGGAACGCGGTGGCGACCAGCGCGCCGGTGCCCATCCGCAGGGCGTCGTCCAGCTTGCCGTGCAGTTCGTCCCGCAGGTGCCGGGCGGTGCGCCGCATCCAGAAGACCATCCACGTCACCAGGCAGACCGCCAGGATCGACAGGGAGCCGCCGAGCGCCTCCTGCGCCTTGAACGTCAGTTCCTGAGAGCCGAATTCGAGGGCGCAGCCGAAGCCGAGCGCGAGCGCGACGGCGACGCCGATGCCGGTCCAGATCGGCTTCAGCGCGTCCCTGCGGCCGGTCTTGACCAGGTAGGCGATCAGGATGCAGACGACGAGGCTGGCTTCCAGGCCCTCGCGCAGACCGATCAGGTAGTTGGAGAACACGGGCTACGCCTCCTCGGAGAACAGCGTGCTGCCCCACCAGTCGTCCGGGCCGCGGACGCCGGGCGGGATCGCGAACACGGCCGAACCCACGTGCTGGATGTACTCGTTGAGCGCGTCCGTGGCCAGGTTGCGCTGGATCTGGATGAAGCCCTTGCGGACGTCCCGCTGGTACGCGAGGAAGAACAGCCCCGCGTCCAGGCGGCCCAGGCCGTCCGTACCGTCGGTGAAGGAGTAGCCGCGGCGCAGGATCGTCGCCCCGTGGTTGGTGTCGGGGTGCGCGAGCCGTACGTGCGCGTCGGGCAGCATCGCCTTCAGGAACGGCTCGTCGCGCTCCTTCGCCTTGCCGACCGGCGCGCCCTCGCCCTTGTCGCGGCCGAAGACGTCCTCCTGCTCCTGGAGCGAGGTGCGGTCCCAGGTCTCGATGTGCATGCGGATGCGGCGGGCGACGAGATACGAGCCGCCGCTCATCCACGCGGGGCCGTCGGAGGGGTCCACCCACACGAACTTCCTCAGCCGGCCGGTCTGCGTCCCGGCGATGTTGCGGGTGCCGTCCTTGAAGCCCATCAGATTGCGCGGGGTCTGTGCCTCGGGCGTGGTCGACGACGTCTTGCCGAAGCCGAGCTGCGACCAGCGGACGACGGCCTTGCCGAAGCCGATCCGGGCCAGGTTGCGGATCGCGTGCACGGCGACCTGCGGGTCGTCCGCGCAGGCCTGGACGCACAGATCACCGCCGCTGCGGTTCTTGTCCAGGTTGTCACCGGCGAACTGCGGCAGGTCGACCAGGGCCTCCGGACGCCGGCCGGCGAGCCCGTACCTCTCGAACAGCGAGGGGCCGAAGCCGATCGTCAGCGTCAGCCGCGACGGTTTGAGGCCCAGCGCCTCGCCGGTGTCGTCGGGCGGCGCCTCGGCGAGCCCGCCGAACGCGCCCTCACCGACCGGCCGTCCGGCGGCCATCCGCCGTGCCGCCTCCGTCCAGTCCTTCAGCATCCGCACGAACGCGGCGCGGTCGTCGGTCGTCACGTCGAACGCGGCGAAGTGCAGCCGGTCCTGCACCGGTGTGGCGATGCCGGCCTGGTGAGCGCCGTGGAAGGCGACCGCGGCGCCCGCTCCGGCACCGGCCGGGCCCGCGTCGTCGGCGAAGTCGCCGGTGCGGGCCATCGCCACCGCGCCGCCGGCCCCGACGGCGCCGAGCGTGAGCCCGGCACCGCCCCAGCCGATCAGCGCGCGCCGCGACGGCGTGTTCGCGGTGTTGTCCGGATCCGTCATGACCGCGTTCCCTACTTCACGACGACGGCGGCGGCGAGCTTGGACAGGGGTTCCGCCAGGGCGTTGACCCCGTCCGACAGCTCCTTGCGGCCGGCGTCGCCGACCTTGTCGTACGAGGTGAAGTCGTACGAGGACGGGTTGGCGCGGTACTTGTCCAGCAGCGTGTTCAAGGCGGCGAACCGCTGGTCGAGTTCGGTGACCAGCGCCGCGTCGTTCTCCTTGGCGACCGGCTTCAACAGCTCGTACGCCTTCTGCGCGCCCTCGACGTTGGCCTTGAAGTCGACCAGGTCGGTGTGCGAGTAGCGCTCCTCCTCGCCGGTGACCTTGCCGGTGGCGACCTCGTCGAGGAGTTCCTTGGCGCCGTTGGCCATGGAGGTCGGGGTGATCTCGGCCTTGCCGACCCGGTTCTGCCAGTCCTTCAGGTCCGTGACCAGCCGGCCGGCCAGCGTCTTCTCCTCGGCGCCGATCTTCTTGTCCTGCCACAGGGCCTTCTCCAGGCGGTGCCAGCCGGTGAACTCCTGGCCCTCCTCCAGGCCGTCCGCGCGGACGTCGACCTTCGGGTCGATGTCACCGAACGACTCCGCGACCGGCTCGGTGCGCTCCCAGCCGATGCGGGAGGGCGCGTAGGCCTTCTTCGCGGCCCCGAGGTCGCCGTCCTGGACCGCCTTGGCGAAGGTCTCGGCGCGCGGCAGCGTCTCGTCGGCCTGTTCCTGCGTGTACGCGCGGTAGGCGGCGACGGCCTTGTCGAGGCGCGGGTCGCGCCGGGCGACCGTGCCGCCGGTGGCCTTGACGTCCTGGCGGATGCCGTCGCCCTTCATGCCGGGCTTGCAGGCGATCCGGTAGTCGCCCGCCTTCACCTCGGCGGTGACCTTCTGCCGGGTGCCGGGGCCGATGTTCTCCCGCTCGGTGACGATCCGGTCGTCCGGGAAGAGGAGGTAGACCTCGGTGACCTGGGAGCCCTTGTTCTCGATGGCGAGCTCGACGTGCCCGGCCGGGAACTCCTTCGCCGAGACCTCGCACGTGTCGTCCGTCGCCGTCACGTTGACGACCCGGTCACCGTCCGCCGAACCGCCCTTGTCGGTGCAGCCGGTGACGGCGGCCAGCGCCGCCGCGGTGGCGGCAGCGGTGAGGGCGGAGAATCTGACGGCGCGCATGCGGGCTCCAAGGAATGGCCGAAAAGAACGCGTGACGAGCCTCACGTAAGGTGAGGCTCGCCTAAGGTAGCTGAGGTTTTCCTGTGGAATACCCGCCCAAGTGGTGATTCAGCTCTCATGGACGCTGTATGAGCACGCCGTGATCACGGTGGCCAAAAAGGAACCTCATGCAGGGGTCAAGCAGCGGTCAAGAGTCCGGCCGGAGCGTCACCGGAACAGCACCGACCGGTCGACCCGGTTCCTTGCGCGCGAGGCCGTTCACGCACGTCGCGCCCGCGACGAACCCGGCGTCCCGGGAGTGCTTCAATTCCCGCGTGACTGACTACGACGTGCTGCGCGTCTTCTGCGCGGCGAACGGCGGGTACGGCAATGAGCTCGGTGTCGTGCGTGAGGGCTCCGTGCTGGCGGATCCCGCCGAGCGGCAGGTGTTCGCCGGGAAGCTCGGGTTCAGCGAGACGGTGTTCGTCGACGACCCCGAGCGCGGTGTCATCGACATCTACACCCCGACGCTGCGCCTGCCCTTCGCCGGCCACCCCTGTGTCGGGACGGCCTGGCTGCTCGACGTGCCGGAGCTGGTCACGCCGGCCGGGGTGGTGGGCGCCCGGCTGGACGGGGAGTTCAGCTGGATCGAGGCGCGGGCGGAGTGGGTCCCGCCGCGCACGCTGCGCCGGTACGGCACCGCGGCGGAGGTCGACGACCTGTCCGTACCGCCGCCGGGGGAGTGGATCTATGCCTGGGCCTGGGAGGACGAGGCCGCCGGCCGGGTCCGGGCCCGCGCCTTTCCCGGCCGCGACGACGGCATCGAGGAGGACGAGGCGACGGGCGCCGCGGCGCTGCTGCTGACCGACCGGCTGGGGCGTGCCCTGAACATCACCCAGGGCGCGGGCTCGCAGATCCTGACCGCTCCGCAGCCCGGCGGCTGGGTGGAGATCGGCGGCCGGGTGCTTCTGGAGCGGTGACCCGGGAGCGGCCGTACGGGTGGAACAGCGTGTGCGCGCGGTCGCGAACGGGGACCTCTGGCCCTGACCGCTCAGCATCGCGAGAGGAGCCCCATGCGCATCCGATCCGCCCTGGCCGCTGCCGTTCTGGCCGCCGCCCTGACCGCCACCGGCGCGGCGACGGCCACGGCTGCCACCGACGGCCCGCAGCACCACGCCTCCGCCGACGACGGCAGGCAGTACAAGGACGACGACGGCAAGCACAAGGACGACGACGGCAGGCAGTACAAGGACGACGACGAGAACTGCAGCCCGTACTTCGGCGCCATCGACACGGAGACCGCCGACCTCAAGTGGGGCGGCGCCAACTGCTACGACTTCTTCTGAGTCGGCCGCGGTCCCCCTCGCCTCGTGCGAGGGGGACCGCCCCTTGTGAGGCTCCGGTCGCTGTTCCGGCCGCTCACGCGGACAGCCGGAACTCCTCGCCCAGGGCCTGGAAGACCCCCGTGTTCAGGGCGAACGCCTTCTTGCACTCCGCCACGATCCGCTGCTTCTCCAGATCGTCCGCGCGTACCGCGTCCAGCAGTTCGCGGTAACCGCGCTTGAACGCGGCCGGGTTGCCGATCTCCTCGAAGACGTAGAAGCGGACGCCGTCGCCCTTCTTCGCGAAGCCCCAGGTCTTCTCCGCCTTGTCGCGGATGAGCTGGCCGCCCGAGAGGTCGCCGAGGTAGCGCGTGTAGTGGTGGGCGATGTATCCCGACGGCCACCGCTCGGCACACTCCCGCACCCGCTCCGCGTAGGCCCGCGTCGCCGGCAGCGCGGACAGCCCCGACCGCCACCGGGGACCGCGCAGATGCGCCAGGTCCCGCTCCAGCGCGGCCAGCCGGAACAGCTCCGGCTGGATGAAGGGCCCGGCCACCGGGTCGGACGCCAGCCGCTGCGCACCGGCCTCCAGCGCCTCGTACACGAACCACAGCTGCTCCGTGTAGCGGGCGTACGCGTCGACGCCGAGCCGCCCGCCGAGCAGGTCGCTCATGAACGTCGAGGTCTCCGCCTCCACGTGCTGCTCGTGGGAGGCGGTGCGGATGACTGTCGAGAAGGAGTCCATGGGCCAATTTTCTGTGGTTAGGTAAGCCTAAGTCAATGCTTTACCGACTCTCTGTCGGTAACCGTACCCGGAAAGCGCCCCGAACCCACCTACGAAAAGAGCCCGCCCTCCGAAGAGAGCGGGCTCGGGGCGGGAGACCGGCGGGGCGGGAGACCGGGGCGGGAGACCGGCGGGCGGGTGTGGGCTACGGCAGCGTGAGGATCTCCGCGCCGGACTCCGTCACCACCAGCGTGTGCTCGAACTGGGCCGTCCGCCTCCGGTCCTTCGTGACGACCGTCCACCCGTCGTCCCACATGTCGTACTCGTGCGTCCCGAGCGTCAGCATCGGCTCGATCGTGAACGTCATCCCGGGCTGGATGACGGTCGTCGCGTGCGGGCTGTCGTAGTGCGGGACGATCAGTCCGGAGTGGAAGGACGAGTTGATCCCGTGGCCGGTGAAGTCCCGGACCACCCCGTACCCGAACCGCTTCGCGTACGACTCGATGACCCGGCCGATGATGTTGATCTGCCGGCCCGGCCTGACCGCCTTGATCGCGCGGTCGAGGGACTCCCGGGTCCGCTCCACCAGCAGCCGGCTCTCCTCGTCGACGTCCCCGACGAGGTACGTGGCGTTGTTGTCGCCGTGCACCCCGCCGATGTACGCGGTCACGTCGAGGTTGACGATGTCGCCGTCCCGCAGGACCGTCGAGTCCGGGATCCCGTGGCAGATCACCTCGTTGACCGACGTGCACAGGGACTTCGGGAAGCCGCGGTAGCCCAGCGTCGAGGGGTAGGCGCCGTGGTCGCACATGTACGTGTGCGCCACCTTGTCCAGCTCGTCGGTCGTGACACCCGGCGCGATCAGCTTCGCGGCCTCCGCCATCGCGCGCGCCGCGATCCGGCCCGCGACGCGCATCGCCTCGATCGTCTCGGGCGTCTGCACCTCCGGTCCGGTGTACGGCGCCGGCGCCGGCTTGCCTACGTACTCGGGCCGGCGGATGTTTCCGGGTACGGAACGGGTGGGAGACAGCTCCCCTGGTACGAGCAGCGACTGGCCAGACATGGCAGCGAGTCTAACCAGCGGCCATGGGGGAACATGTCGGTGGCGAGAGGAGCTGGTCATGGCCCTGTTCAAGAAGCGCACCGTCGGAAAGCCGGGCGAGTGGTACTACTGCCTGGAGCACAAGAAGGTCGAGGAGGGGCCGGAGTGCCCGGCCAAGGACCGCTTCGGTCCGTACGCCACCCGCAAGGAGGCCGAACACGCGATGGCGACGGCCCGCGAGCGCAACCTCGAGTGGGAGAACGACCCCAACTGGCACGACGCGCCGGCCGCGGGCAGGGACGACGACTGACGTCAGGTGCGGTGCGGGACGGCTGACGGCGGCTGACGGAGGCCGGCGCCGGTGAGTCCGCCGGGGCGGATGCCCGTGCGCCGGTCACCAGTGGGGAGGGGGCGGTGCCGTCAGCAGGTCCGTCAGCCTCGACAGCCTGTCGCGCAGGCGCCGGTGGCCCCGGGGAGCCGGCGCCGCGTGCTCCCCGGCCGCCGCGCTCACCAGGTGCTGCACGGTGTCCAGGTCCAGTTCCGAACCGTCCGGCACGGCCAGCGCCTCATGTGCCATCGCCGTCAGGTCGTCCCCGCCGCCGCCCCCGCCGTCGAGCGCCAGCACCGTGGCGCCGGCCCGCCGCGCGTCGTGCACCCCCTCCAGCAGCGCGGCGCCCGGTTCCGTGGGCGACACCACGAGCAGCGTCTCGCCCCGCCGCGCCGCGGCGAGCCGGCCCGGTCCGACCGCCAGATGGGCCGGATCCGAGGGACGCGCGTCATGCCGTACCAGGGTCGGGGCCAGCTCCGGCGTGCCCGACCAGGCCGCCTCGTCGACCAGGTGCGCCGCGAGATGCCACGGCTCGTACTCCGGCGTCCCCACGAGCAGCAGCCCTCCGCCGTGCGCCACCACGGACCCCCGCAGCGCCCCCGCGAACCGGCGCGTCGCCCCCAACCACTCGGTCCCGGCGAGCACTTCGCGCAACAACGCGACCCGTACGGCATCCATACGGCCGCATCCTGCCGCAATCGGACGTCCGTGACCCGCGGTTCACCCCGGATTCGCCCGACGTGGGCAAGCGTCCGGTGCGGTGTTCGACCGCGAGGGCCGCTGGGCCGGCCGGCGCCTCGACCGCCGTCGTCCCGATCGCCGCGCCGCGGGCCCCCGTGACGCGGCTCACCTGGGCGGCGGGCCCGGACGGGGCGGACGTACAGTCGGCCCATGACCTCTACCGACAGCCCGCAGCAGCCCGCAGAGACCCCCGCGAAGGCCCCCGCCAAGGATCCCTGGGACCTCCCCGACGTCTCCGGACTCGTCGTCGGCGTGCTCGGCGGCACCGGTCCGCAGGGCAAGGGACTCGCCTACCGGCTCGCCAAGGCCGGCCAGAAGGTGATCATCGGCTCGCGCGCCGCCGACCGCGCGCAGACCGCCGCCGGGGAACTCGGACACGGCGTCGAGGGCGCCGACAACGCCGAGACCGCCCGCCGCAGCGACATCGTGATCGTCGCCGTGCCCTGGGAGGGCCACGGCAAGACGCTGGAGTCCCTGCGCGAGGAACTGGCCGGCAAGCTCGTCGTGGACTGCGTCAACCCGCTCGGCTTCGACAAGAAGGGCGCCTACGCGCTCAAGCCGGAGGAGGGCAGCGCCGCCGAGCAGGCCGCCGCCCTGCTGCCGGACTCCCGGGTCACCGCCGCCTTCCACCACCTGTCGGCCGTGCTCCTCCAGGACCCGGAGACCGAGGAGATCGACACGGACGTCATGGTCCTCGGCGAGGTGCGCGCCGACGTGGAGATCGTCCAGGCGCTGGCCGGGCGTATCCCCGGGATGCGGGGCGTCTTCGCGGGACGGCTGCGCAACGCGCACCAGGTGGAGTCCCTGGTCGCCAACCTGATCTCCGTCAACCGCCGGTACAAGGCGCACGCGGGGCTGCGCGTCACGGACGTCTGAGCGCATGGGGGACACTGGTCGGCACGAGCCGGTGTCCCCCGACGGCCCCGGCAGTCCCCGACAGCCCTCAACAGCTTCGACAGGAGAACGGTCCCGATGCCCCGCCTCGCCCTCTACGCCTTCGTCGTCTGCGTCCTCGCCGTGGCCGCGGCGGTCGTCTCCTTCGTCCAGGGCAGCTTCCTCGGGATCGTGTGGGTGCTGCTCGCGGGGCTGTCGTCCAACATGTGCTGGTACTACGTGAAGCGGGAGAAGGTCCGGAAGTCCGTCACGGGCTGATCGGTTCCCGGCTGACGCTCACGGGCTGATCTGGCAGTACTCGTTCGACTCCTGCCAGAAGCGGTACAGGTCCTGGCCGCAGTACGAGTCGATCTCGCTGATGCCGAGGCTCTTCAGGAGTGCGTCGATCACGTTGAAGAACGCGCCGTTGACGGCCGGCACCCACAGCAGCGCGAACACGAACAGCAGGCCGAACGGTGCGAACGGCTCCACCTGGCGCTTGATCTTGTACGACAGCCAGGGCTCGATGACGCCGTAGCCGTCCAGGCCGGGCACCGGCAGGAAGTTCAGCAGCGCGGCCGTGACCTGGAGCAGGGCGAGGAAGGCCAGCGCGTACCGGAAGTCCCGCGGGACCCCGTCCAGCGCGTCCAGCCAGAACGGGGCCGTGCACACGATCGCGAACAGGACGTTCGTCAGCGGACCCGCCGCCGAGATCAGGCTGTGCCGCCACCGCCCGTGGATCCGGCCCCGCTCGATGAAGACGGCACCGCCGGGCAGCCCGATGCCGCCCATGATCACGAAGATCACCGGGAGCACGATGCTGAGCAGGGCGTGCGTGTACTTCAGCGGGTTCAGGGTGAGATAGCCCTTCTCGCCGACCGAGATGTCGCCGCTGTGCAGGGCGGTGCGCGCGTGCGCGTACTCGTGCAGACAGAGGGAGACGATCCAGGCGCCCGTGACGAACAGGAACACGGCCAGCCCGGGCTGCTCGGCGAACCCCGTCCAGGCGGCCCAGCCCGTGACCGCCGTGACGGCGACGATCCCGACGAAGACGGGGCTGATCTGCCGGTCCCTGTGGCGGGTGGTGGCGGTGGTCATGGGGCTCCCTGGACAGTCGGGCACGCGGTGGGACTGCCCGACCGTACCGGGCCTACGGCGAAAACGTCTCGGGGTCCCCTCGGGGTTCCGGGTCCGGGGTTCGGGTCCCAGGTTCCAGGTCCCAGGCTCCGGGTTCCGGGTCCCAGGTTCAGGGTTCCGGGTTCCGGGTTCCGGGTTCCGGGGAGGGCAGGGTGTTCGGTTCAGGGATGCGGCGGATCTCCGCCCCGATCCCGCCGCACCGCCAAAACCCCGTGACCGGCACCGACGCCGACAGAGACAATGGACCCCGTGCGCTATCGCATCTTCGGCACCACGCAAGCACTCCGGCCCGACGGCACCTCCCTCCCGGTGGGCGGGGCGCGGCTGCGTGCGCTGCTGACCGTGCTCGCCCTGCGGCCCGGCCGTACCGTCCCGGCGAGCCTCCTGGTGGACGAGGTGTGGGACGGTGACCCGCCCGCCGACGCGACGGGCGCGCTCCAGGCCCTCGTGGGCCGGCTGCGCCGCGCGCTCGGCGCGGACGCGGTCGCCTCGGTGGACGGCGGCTACCGCCTCACCGCCGTACCGGACGACATCGACCTGCACCGTTTCGAGCGGCTGGCCGCCGACGGCACGCGCGCGCTGGCCGACGGCGACCCCGCCAAGGCGGCCGCCGTCCTGGACGACGCCCTCGCCCTGTGGCGCGGTCCCGTCCTCGCCGACCTGCCCGACCGCACCGCCGAGGCGGCCCGCTGGGAGACCCGGCGCCTCGACGTGCTGCGGGCCCGCCACACCGCCGCCCTCGCCCTCGGCCGGGCCGGCGAGTCCCTGCCCGAGCTGACCGCCCTGTGCGACAGCCGCCCCCTGGACGAGTCCCTCCAGACCCTGCGTCTGCGCGCCCTGCGCGACACGGGCCGTACGGCGGAGGCGCTGGCCGCCTACGAGGACGTACGCCACCTGCTGGCACGGCGGCTCGGAGCACACCCGGGACCGGAACTGCGCGCCCTGCACGCGGAGTTGCTCCGTCCGGAGGGGGAGGGCCGACGCGGGGGCGGGCCCGGACGCCGCGCACCCGGGTCCGGACAGCGCGGCCCCCGCGAGGCCGCGCCCCGACTCCGCGAGAGCGGCACGGACACGCCGCGCCCCGGCGAGCACGCCCCGGCCCACGGCACCCGCGCCCCGGTTCCCGGCCTCAACCGCCCCGCCCCGGCCGGCCCGGGGACGGGCGCCCCCTCCGGCATCCCGGCCTCCGGCATCCCGGCCTCCGACAGCCGTGGCCACAGTCCCGCCCCTGTCACCGGGGCCCCCGCCGCGTCCCGGCCGGGCAACCTCCGTGCCCGTCTCACCTCCTTCGTCGGCCGGGAGGCCGACATCGAGGCCATCCGGGACGATCTCGGAGCGGCCCGGCTCGTCACGCTGCTCGGGCCCGGCGGGGCGGGGAAGACACGGCTGTCGCAGGAGGCCGCCGAGGCCGCGCGGGACGTGACACGGGACGGGGTGTGGCTGGCCGAGCTCGCCCCCGTGGATGATCCGGACGCCGTACCGGAGGCCGTGCTCACCGGCGTGGGGGCCCGCGAGACCGTGCTGTACGGTGCCGGCGCCGAGACCATGCGGGCGGGGTCCGAGCGCCACGACGACCCCGTCGAGCGGCTCGTCGAGCACTGCGGCAAGCGGCGCATGCTGATCATCCTGGACAACTGCGAGCACGTCGTCGACGCGGCCGCCCGGCTCGTCGAGGAACTGCTGGAGCGCTGCCCCGGCCTGACCGTGCTGGCCACCAGCCGGGAACCCCTCGGCGTGCCGGGGGAGTTGCTGCGGCCGGTGGAGCCGCTGCCGGAGCCGGTCGCGCTGCGGCTGCTCGCCGAGCGGGGCGCGGCGGCCAGGCCCGGCTTCCGGGTCGACGACGACTCCGACGCCTGCGCGGAGATCTGCCGCCGCCTCGACGGACTGCCCCTCGCCATCGAACTCGCCGCCGCCCGCCTGCGCATGCTGACCCCCCGCCAGATCGCCGAGAGGCTCGACGACCGCTTCCGTCTGCTCACCTCCGGCAGCCGTACCGTCCTGCCCCGCCAGCAGACGCTGCGGGCCGTCGTCGACTGGTCCTGGGATCTGCTCGACGAGGACGAACGCGACGTGCTGCGGCGGCTGTCGGTGTTCGCGGGCGGCTGCGACCTCGCCGCCGCCGAGGCCGTGTGCGGCCCGGTCGCCCTGGAGGCGCTCGGCTCGCTGGTCGACAAGTCCCTGGTGGTGGCCGCCCCTTCGGACCGGGGCGGCGAGATGCGCTACCGGCTGCTGGAGACCGTCGCCGAGTACGCGGGCGAACGGCTCGACGAGGCCGGGCGGCGCGCGGAGGCCGAGCGGGCGCATCTGACGTACTACCGCGAACTCGCCCGCACCACCGACCCGTTGCTGCGCGGCGCGGACCAACTCGCCGCCGTCGAACGGCTCGAACGTGAGAGCGAGAACCTCCGTGCCGCGCTCCAGCACGCCGTCGCCGCGCGCGACGAGCAGGAGACGCTGTGCCTGGTGCTGTCGATGGCCTTCTACTGGCAGATGCGCGACCAGCGCCTGGTCGCCCGCACCTGGTCCCGGGAGGCGCAGACCCTCGGCCCCGACCCCTTCGCCTCGCCCACGCGCCCGGCCGCCCCGCTCTGGGAGCGCTGCACGGACACGCCGCCGCCGTGGACCGGCGAGGTCCTCCAGGAGGCCCGGCGCGGTGCCCACCTCGTCCATCTCGCCTGCATGGACACCGAACTGGAGGCGTGGCAGACCCCGCAGGCGCAGCGGAAGCTGCGCGCCATCTCCGCGACCTACCAGCCCGGACTGCCGCAGACCTGCCGTACGCCCGGCTCTCTCTGGTTCTACGCCGTCATGCTCACCGGCGACATGGACCGGGTGCGCGCGATCCTCGACGCCAGCGTCCGCACCTGCCGGAGCGCGCCCGGATTCGAGTGGGAGCTCGCCGCCGGCCTCCACATGCGGGCCAACCTGCTCGCCAACCGCACCGACTGGGCGGGCGACGCGACCCGCGACGCCGACGAGTCACTGGAGATCTACCAGCGGCTCGGGGATCTCTGGGGCACCGCCGAGGCGCTCGCCGCCCGCGGCGAGGCCCATGAGCGACAGGGTGAGCACAGCCGCGCCGCCGCCGACTACGAGGCGGCCATCGAGCACGCCGAACGCCTCGGGGCCCGCGCCCAGGTGGCGGTGCTCACCGCCCGTCTGGGCAGCGCGCTGCTGGAGGCGGGCGAGGCCGAGCGCGGGAAGCGCCTGCTGTATGAGGTGATCGCGGGCAAGGACGGCTCCGGCAACGAGGCCATGCCCGCCGCCCGGCTCTTTCTCGCCGGCTGGCTCGGGGTGACCGGTCGGACCGCCGAGGCGCGCGAACACCTTCGGTTGATGCGCGAGGAGTTCAGCATCTCCCGCTTCGTCGTGTTCGACACCTTCATCCTGGGGACGGAGGCCTGGCTGGACGCGGCCGAAGCCCGGTACGAGGACGCCCTCGTCAAGATCCGGCGGGCGCTGGAGCAGGCCGACGATCCGCTGTCCCGGGCCATCGCACCGCAGATGGGCTCCTCCTACCTGGCCACCGCCGCGCTGGTCCTCGCCGGTGTCGACGGCGGGCGCCGTGCCCCGGACGCCGCCCGCTGCCTCGGCGCCGCCGAAACCCTGTTGCCGCCAGGTCACGTCCTGTCGGCCATGGAGCGCGAGATCCGCGACCGGGCCGAGCGCCAGACGCGGACCGTGCTCGACGACGAGGCGTACCGGGCGGCGTACGCGGAGGGCGGCGGCCTCTCCGCGGAGGAGGCCGCCGCCCTGGTGTGACGCCGCCGTCCGACGCGGATCGCCCGGCGGATGGCTCGGCGGATCGCCCGGCGGACCGGTCCGTGACCGTGACCGCGGGCGCGCCGACGGGTCAGCTCTTGGTGCGGAACTTGTGGATCGCGATCGGCGCCATCACCGCCGTCAGGGCCACCGACCAGCCCAGCGTCACCCACAGGTCGTGCGCGACCGGGCCGCCCACCATCAGTCCACGGGCCGCGTCGGCGAGCGAGGACAGCGGGTTGTAGTCGGTGAAGTTCTGCAGCCAGCCCGGCATCGACTGGGTCGGCGCGAAGATCGACGAGCCGAACTGCAGCGGCATCAGCACCAAAAAGCCCATGGCCTGCACGGACTGGGCGCTCTTCATGACGACGCCGAGCGTGAGGAAGATCCACATCAGGGCGGTGCCGAACACCGCGGACAGCCCCACGGCGGCGAGCAGTCCGGGCCAGTGGGTGATGTCGAAGCCGACGAGGACGCCGACGATCAGGAGGATCCCGGTGGCGATCAGCATGCGCATCAGCTCTACGGCTATCTTCGCGATCAGCACCGAGCCGCGCCCGATCGGCAGGGACCGGAAACGGTCCATGACACCGGAGTTGAAGTCCTGGTTGAAGCCGGTGCCCACGCCCTGGGCCATGTTCATGCCCATCATGGCCAGCAGGCCGGGCACGACGTACTGCACGTACTGCTGCTGACCGCCGCCGAGCGACTGCCCGATGGACCCGCCGAACACGTACACGAACAGCAGCGTGAAGACGATGGGGAACAGGACGGCGTCGAACATCGACTCCGGGTCCTGGCGGATCCACAGCAGGTTGCGGCGGACGAGCGCACCGGTGTGGCGCAGATGGCCGCGCAGCGAGATGCGGGCGTCCGCCTTGCCGGGGGCGGGGGCGGGGGTGAGGGTGGCGGCGCTCATACGGCGACCTCCTGGCGGTCGTCGGCGGGCGTGGCGTCCTGCGGGGTACTGGCACGGTGGCCGGTGAGGGACAGGAACACCTCGTCCAGGCTGGGCAGTTCGGTGGTGATGGAGGAGAGCGTGATGCCGCGCGCGGTGACCGCGCCGACCACGGCGGTCAGTTGCTCGTCGCTGAGGACGGGCACCAGGACGGTGCCGCGCTCGGCGTCCACGGTGGTGGTGGCCAGCCCGGTGATGCCCAGGCCGTCCAGCGCGGCGGCGAGCGGCCGCAGGTGCAGCGGGTCGGCCGGGCGGATCCGCAGGGTGCGGCCCCCGACCTTCGCCTTCAGCTCCTCGATGGCGCCGCCCGCGATGACCTTGCCGCGGTCGACCACCGTCAGCTCGGAGGCGAGTTGCTCGGCCTCCTCCATGTACTGGGTGGTCAGCAGGACGGTGACCCCCTCGCCGACCATCCGCTTGACCTCGGCCCACACCTCGTTGCGGGTGCGCGGGTCGAGACCGGTGGTGGGCTCGTCCAGAAACAGCACGGAGGGCCGCCCGATCATCGACGCGGCCAGGTCGAGCCGCCGCCGCATCCCGCCGGAGTAGGTCGCCGTCGGCCGCCGGGCCGCCTCGGTGAGGGAGAACCGCTCCAGCAGCGCGTCGGCACGGGAGCGGGCCTCCTTGCGGGGCAGGTCGAGCAGCCGCCCGATCATGTACAGGTTCTCCCAGCCGGGAAGCTTCTCGTCCACGGAGGCGTACTGCCCGGTCAGCCCGATCGTCCGGCGCAGCTGGCGGGGCTGGCGTACGACGTCGTAGCCGGCGACGGTGGCCCGGCCGGCGTCGGGGGCGAGCAGGGTGGACAGGATGCGGACGAGGGTGGTCTTCCCGGCGCCGTTCGGTCCGAGCACGCCCATCACGGTGCCTTCGCGCACGTCCAGGTCGACCCCGTCCAGCGCCTTGGTCTCGCCGTAGTGCTTGACCAGCCCCCGTACGGTCACAGCGCCCGCGGCGCGGCTGGGGTTGTTGTCGATTCGCGTCATGGGGACGACGTTGTCAGGCCCGGCCGACAGAGCACCGACATGTCACCGACAGGCCCGACAGCGCGCCGACAGCCGGTGCGGACCCTGCCGGGGGCGGAGCCCCGGGGCGGTCGGGCCCGGACGGCAGCAGCCCGCCGACGGGGGAAGATCGGCGGGCTGCCCGTGGTGCCGCAGTGGCTCAGTGGACGCTGTGCTGCTCCAGCGGGAACGTTCCGCCGACCACGTCCTCGGCGAACGCCTTCGCCGCGTTCCCCATGACCTCACGCAGGTTCGCGTACTGCTTCACGAACTTCGGCACCCGGCCGCCGGTCAGGCCGAGCATGTCCGTCCACACCAGCACCTGCGCGTCCGTCTCGGGACCGGCGCCGATCCCGACGGTCGGGATGTGCAGCACGCGGGTGACCTCGGCCGCCAGTTCCGCCGGGACCAGCTCCAGGACCACCGCGAACGCCCCCGCGTCCTGCACGGCCTTCGCGTCCCGCAGCAGCTGCTGGGCGGCCTCCTCGCCGCGTCCCTGGACGCGGTAGCCCATGGCGTTCACCGACTGCGGGGTGAGGCCGATGTGCGCCATCACCGGGATCCCGGACTCCACCAGCAGCTCGATCTGCCGGTGCGAGCGCTCGCCGCCCTCCAGCTTGACGGCGCCGACCCCGGCCTCCTTCACCAGCCGGGTCGCCGAGCGCAGCGCCTGCACCGGGCCCTCCTGGTAGGAGCCGAAGGGCAGGTCGCCGACGATCAGGGCGCGCTGCGTGCCCCGTACGACGGCGGCCGACAGCATGGTCATCTCGTCGAGCGTGACGGGCACGGTGGTCTCGTACCCGAGGTGGCAGTTGCCCGCCGAGTCCCCGACCAGCATGACCGGGATCCCGGCCTCGTCGAAGACGGACGCGGTCATCGCGTCGTACGCGGTCAGCATGGGCCACTTCTCGCCGCGCTCCTTGGCGGCGGCGACATCGCGCACGGTGATACGGCGGGTGCCCTTGCCCCCGTACAGCGCCTTGCTGCCGTCCGAGGGACCTGCGGCAGCGGTCTGGGCAGCCGAAAGCTGCGTCATGGCAACGGCTCCTTCAGTCATCTCGAGGCGCCCTGACGGCGTCCCCGGATCTCCTCCATGGTGGCACCTCGCGGAGGCGAGGGCTAGGGGAGGCCCCTGTGATCGAGACGGCACCGGCGGGGCCGTGCGTAAGACCTGGGTAAAGAATTTACGATACGAGACGGTCCCGTATCGTAATGGTCCTACGCTCGACGGCATGACAACTCCTGCCGACCGCGTCCCCGGGCGTCGCATACCCGAGGCGGTGCACCGGCGCCGCTGGGCGATCCTCGGTGTGCTGATGCTGAGCCTGCTGATCGTGGTGCTCGACAACTCGATCCTGAACGTCGCCATCAAGACGATCTCGACCCCCGCCCCCACCGGCCTGGGCGCCACCCAGAGCGAGCTGGAGTGGGCGATCAACTCCTACACCCTGGTCTTCGCCGGCCTGCTGTTCAGCGCCGGACTCCTCGGTGACCGGCTCGGCCGCAAGAGGGTCCTGCTCGGCGGCCTCGTGGTGTTCGGCATCGGCTCCGCCCTGGCCGCCACCTCCGGCTCGCCGGGCGAGCTCATCACCTTCCGCGCGGTGATGGGTCTCGGCGCCGCCTTTGTCATGCCCGCCACCCTCGCCGTCCTGATGAACGTCTTCGAGCGCGAGGAGCAGCCCAAGGCCATCGGCATCTGGGCGGGCGGGGTCGGCCTCGCCATCGCCATCGGCCCGATCACCGGCGGCGTCCTGCTGGACCACTTCTGGTGGGGCTCGGTCTTCCTCATCAACGTGCCGATCGTCGTCGTCGCGGTCGCGCTGATGCTGTGGCTGGTGCCCGACTCCCGCGACCCGAACCCCGGCCGGCTCGACCCCGTCGGCGTCGTGCTGTCCGTCGTCGGCCTGGTCCTGCTCGTCTACGGCATCATCAAGGGCGGTGAACTCGCCGACTTCACCGACCCCACCGTCCTCGCGACCATCGGCGCCGGTCTCGCCGTACTCGTCGCGTTCGTCGTGTTCGAGAAGCGCAGCGACCATCCCTCGATCGACGTCACCTACTTCAGGGACAAGGTCTTCTCGGCCGCCATCGCCGCCATCGCGCTGGTCTTCTTCGCGCTGATGGGCGTCACCTTCTTCTCGGTCTTCTACACCCAGAGCGTGCGCGGCTACTCCCCGCTGGAGACCGGCCTGCTGATGCTGCCGCTGGCCGCCGCCCAGATGATCTTCGCGCCGCGCGCCCGGCTGCTGGTCGACCGCTTCGGCCACCGGGCCACCACCACCGCCGGCATGCTGATCATCGCCGCGATGCTGGCCGCGTTCGCCACCCTGGAGGCGGACACCCCGATCTGGATCCTGGAGGTCGTCTTCTTCCTCATGGGCACCGGCATGGCGCACATCATGACCCCGGTCAGCGTCGTCATCATGCAGGCCCTGCCCCGCGAGAAGGCCGGCTCCGCCTCCGCGCTCAGCAACACCTTCCGCCAGGTCGGCGGCGCGCTGGGCATCGCCCTCCTCGGGTCGGTGCTGTCCACGGCGTACCGCAACGGCATCGAGGACAAGCTCGGCATGCTCCCCGCCGGCCTGCGGCACACCGCGGGCGAGTCCATCGAGACGACCCTCGGCGTGGCCGCCAGGCTGGGCCCGGAGGGCAGGGCCCTGGCCGGCCACGCCAACGACGCGTTCCTGCACGCGATGCACGTCACCGCGCTGTGCGGAGCGGGCGTCGCGGTGATCGGCGCGGTCGTGGTGGCCCGGTACCTGCCGGGGAAGCCGACGGCGCCTCACCGGGACGAGGAGGAGCAGGAGTTGGTGGGGGCGGAGTAGGAGCCGGCGGGAGCGGAGCGCCGTCCCCCGGTGCCCGTCCCGCGCGGTCCGTCCCCCGGTGCCCGGTGCCCGGTGCACGCCGTGCCCCCGCGCACCGGGCAGAATCGCCCCAGGCCACAGAAGGGACCCAGCCACGTGAGCAGCCTCGCCGACAGCCGGCCCGGGGAGGGCGGCCCCACCCGGGGCCGCCCCCGCAACGAGGCGGTGGAGCGTGCCGTCGTCGAGGGGGTGATGAAGCTCCTGGAAGAGGGCGTGCCGCTCGCCGAACTCTCCATCGAGCGCATCGCCCGGACCGCCGGCGTCGGCAAGGCGACCATCTACCGCCGCTGGAGCGGCAAGGAGGAGCTCTTCGTCGACGTCGTGCGCACGGCCGAGCCGCCGGACCCCGAACTGCCCGGCACCTCCATGCGCGACGACCTCGTGGCCCTGATGGAGCAGTTGCGCCAGCGCGGACTGATGACCCGTTCGTCCGCGCTCCTGCACAACGTCTACGCCCAGATGAAGAGCAGCCCGAAGATCTGGAACGCGTACCACGCGGCCGTCGTCGAGCCCCGGCGCCGGATCCAGGTCGAGGTGCTGCGTCGCGGGCAGGAGAACGGCGAACTGCGCCAGGACATCGACGTCGAGCTGATGAACGACATGGTCGTCGGCCCCATGCTGGTGCGCACCGTCATGCGCCCGGACGCCGACCTCCCCGAGGGCCTGTCGGAACTGCTGGTCGACACGGTCCTCGAAGGCCTACGGCCCGTCAGCTCACCGCCCGTCAGTTCGACTCCCGGGTAGGCCTTTGTGCGCGGTTCGTCACAGAGGGCGCTTTCCCGTCCGGGAACGGAACTGACACCGCCGACTTGTACGTCATGGTGCCCGTACGGCCGTCCCGGGGACGGACAGGAAGGGGCCGTTCATCCCCTAGGGTCTTAGACACGGGGGACGAACGGTGTGCACGGCAGGCAGTGAGGCGACGGTATGGCGCAGCAGGCGTACATGACGGAGACGGACAACGGAGGCTCGGGGCCCGAGCACCGGGGAGCCCGGATCCGGCGCCTGATGAGCCGGCTGGCGAACCGTCTGTTCGCCGGCTGGCGCGGTGACCGGCGGATCTGGCGCCGCGGGACGGTTCTCGCCGCCCTGGCGGTGCTGACGGCCCTGGTCATGCTGCTGCACGCGCAGATCCCGAACGCCGTCGGCAACCTCGGCAGCCTCATCGAGACCTTCCTGCCCTGGCTGGGCCTGTGCGTCCCGGTCCTGCTGCTGCTCGCGCTGGTGCGCAGGTCCGCGACCGCGGTGATCGCGGTGCTGCTCCCCGCGATCGTCTGGCTGAACCTCTTCGGCGGACTGCTCACCGACAAGGCGGGCGCCGGCGGCGACCTCACGGTGGCCACGCACAACGTCAACGCGGGCAACCCGGATCCGTCCGGCACCGCCCGTGACGTGGCCGCGTCCGGCGCGGACGTGGTGGCCCTGGAGGAGCTGACCACGTCGGCGGTCCCGGTGTACGAGAAGGCGCTGGCGTCGACGTACGAGCACCACGCGGTCGAAGGCACGGTCGGGCTGTGGAGCAAGTACCCGGTGACCGGCGTCAAGGCCGTCGACATCAAGCTCGGCTGGACCCGCGCGCTGCGCGCCACCGTGACCACCCCGGCCGGGCAGGTCGCGGTGTACGTCGCCCACCTCCCGTCGGTCCGGGTGAAGCTGGAGGCCGGGTTCACGGCCCGCCAGCGCGACAAGAGCGCGGACGCCCTCGGCGAGGCCATCGCCGGCGAGAAGCTCACCCGGGTGGTGCTGCTCGGCGACCTGAACGGCACCATGAACGACCGCGCGCTCAACGGCGTCACCTCCCAGATGCGCTCCACGCAGGGCGCGGTGGGCAGCGGCTTCGGGTTCAGCTGGCCCGCGTCGTTCCCGATGGCGCGGATCGACCAGATCATGGTCAAGGGAATCGAGCCGGAGAGCTCGTGGACGCTGCCGAAGACCCCGAGCGACCATCTCCCGGTGGCCGCACGGGTGAATGTGAACGCGGACACATCCTCGTAGTCCCGGCGACACCAGGAATACGGGGCCAGGGAGCCTTTGTTCCGTACTTGAACATAAGAAGCGTCACCCCGTACGGAACACCGCTCTCCCCTGAAAGGCACAGGCACCTCTATGCCCCTGGCCCTGCTCGCCCTCGCCGTGGGCGCCTTCGGCATCGGTACGACCGAGTTCGTGATGATGGGCCTGCTGCCCGACGTCGCGGACGACCTGCACGTCTCGATCCCCACCGCCGGACATCTGGTCTCGGCGTACGCGCTCGGCGTGGTGATCGGCGCGCCGCTGCTGGCCGCCGTCACCTCGCGGATGTCCCGTCGCACGGTCCTGATCGGCCTGATGGCGCTGTTCGTGGTGGGCAACGCGCTCTCCGCCTTCGCCCCCGACCACCACTGGCTGCTGGCGGCCCGCTTCGTCAGCGGCCTGCCGCACGGCGCCTTCTTCGGCGTGGGCGCCGTCGTCGCCACGACCATGGTGGCTCCGGAGCGCAAGGCCCGCTCCGTCTCCCTGATGTTCCTCGGCCTGACCGTCGCCAACATCGCCGGCGTCCCCGTCGCCACCCTCATGGGCCAGCACTTGGGCTGGCGGGCCACCTTCCTCGGCGTCGGCGCGATCGGCCTCGCGGCCATAGCCTCGCTGGCCCTGCTCATCCCGCACGACCACGCCTCCGCTCCGAGCACGGGCCTGCGCGGCGAACTCGCGGCGCTGAGGTCCCTCCCCGTCTGGCTGGCCCTCGGGACGACCGTGGCGGGCTTCGGGGCCCTGTTCGCCGCGTACAGCTACATCACGCCGATGCTGACCGACGCCGCCGGGTACACCGACGGCAGCGTGACGCTGCTGCTCGCGCTGTTCGGCGTGGGCGCGACGGCGGGCAACCTGCTGGGCGGCCGGCTGGCCGATCACTCGATGCGCGGCACGCTGTACGGCGGTCTGGTGTCGCTGGTGGCGGTGCTGGCACTGTTCCCGCTGCTGATGAACACGGCGTGGAGCGCGGCCGTCGCGGTGGCGCTGCTCGGTGCGGCGGCGTTCGTGACGGGGTCCCCGCTCCAACTGATGGTCATGGAGAAGGCGTCGGCGGCCCCGTCTCTCGCGTCCTCGGCCAACCAGGCCGCGTTCAACCTGGCGAACGCCGGGGGTGCGTGGATCGGCGGTCTCGCGCTCGCCGCGGGCTTCGGCGTGACGTCTCCGGCGACGGCCGGCGCCGCCCTCGCGGTCGTCGGCCTGGCGGTGGCCGGCGCGGCCGGTGTCGTGGACCGGCGCAGGGCGCCGGCGAGCGGACCGATGCGGGTCGTCGTGGCGCGGGTGCCGGGGGCGTCGAAGGAGAGGGTGCGGTCGGGGTCGTAAGCAGGCCGTATCCGGACGCCCGGTGGCGCCCGGCCGGAGGCCGTATCCGGACTCCCGGTGGTGCCGGTGGCGGCGCCCGGCCGGCCGGTGGCCGCCGCGGCCCACGCGGTGGATCCGCGCCGAAGACCCGGCCGGGCGGCCGGGCGGCCGGGCGCGAGCGGGGGGCCACCGCCGCGCACATGCGCCCGACCGGTCAGGCGCACCGCCCCGCTGAGCGGTCAGCGGTCAGCGGTCAGCTGTCCGCGGTCAGCTGTCGGCCTCCGGGAGGTCGAAGCGGGCCAGGTCGCGCAGCCAGGCCCGGGCCGTGCCGTCGGACGGTGCGCGCCAGTCCCCGCGGGGGGAGAGCGAACCGCCGGCCGAGACCTTCGGCCCGTTCGGCATGGCGGATCGCTTGAACTGCGCGAACGCGAAGAAGCGACGGCAGAACTCCTCCAGCCAGTGCCGGATCTCGGGCAGGTCGTACGCCACCCGCTTGGCCTCCGGGAAGTGCGGCGGCCAGGCGCCGGCCTCCGCGTCGTGCCAGGCGTGCCAGGCCAGGAAGGCGATCTTCGACGGCCTGAAGCCGTAGCGCAGCACGTGGAAGAGAGTGAAGTCGTGCAGCGCGTACGGACCGATCTTGGACTCCGTGGACTGCATCTCCTCGCCCGGTACGAGTTCCGGGCTGATCTCGGTGTCGAGGATCGCGGCGAGCGTCTTCCCGGTGTCCTCGTCGAACTGGCCGCTGGCGATGACCCAGCGGATCAGATGCTGCATCAGCGTCTTGGGCACGCCCGAGTTGACGTTGTAGTGGCTCATCTGGTCGCCCACGCCGTAGGTGGACCAGCCGAGCGCCAGCTCCGACAGGTCACCCGTCCCGAGCACGATGCCGCCGCGCTGGTTGGCGAGCCGGAACAGGTAGTCGGTGCGCAGCCCCGCCTGCACGTTCTCGAAGGTCACGTCGTACACCGGCTCGCCGGAGGCGAACGGGTGGCCGATCTCCTTCAGCATCAGCCGTGCGGTCGGCGTGATGTCCAGCTCGGCCGCCGTGACGCCGAGGGAGCGCATCAGCTTGTGGGCGTTGTCCTTGGTGTGGTCGCTGGTGGCGAAGCCGGGCAGGGTGAAGGCCAGGATGTCGCTGCGCGGGCGGCCCGCGCGGTCCATCGCCTGGGCGGCGACGATCAGCGCGTGTGTCGAGTCGAGACCGCCGGACACCCCGATGACCACCTTCGGGCCGCCGATCGCGGCGAGCCGCTGCTGCAGTCCGGCGACCTGGATGTTGTACGCCTCGTAGCAGTCCTGGGCGAGCCGGTCCGAGTCGGCGGGCACGAACGGGAACCGCTCCAGGCGGCGGCGCAGCCCCAGGTCCGTGAGCGGCGGGTCGAGTGCGAAGGACACCGTCCGGAATCCCGCGGTCCGCGCGGCGTGCGTACGGCGGTTGTCGTCGAACGTGCCCATCCGCATCCGCTCCTGCCGCAGCAGGTCGAGGTCCACGTCGGCCACCGCGTACTGGTCGCCGGCCGCGAAGCGGTCGGACTCCGCCAGCAGCACCCCGTTCTCGTAGATCAGGGTCTGCCCGTCCCAGGACAGGTCGGTGGTCGACTCACCGAGACCGGCCGCCGAGTAGACGTACGCGGCGAGGCAGCGGGAGGACGCCGAGCGGCACAGCAGCTTGCGGTCCTCGGCCCGGCCGACCGTGATCGGGCTGCCCGAGAGATTGACCAGGACGGTCGCACCGGCCAGGGCGGCCTCGGCGCTCGGCGGCACCGGGACCCACATGTCCTCGCAGACCTCCGCGTGCAGCACCAGGCCGGGCACGTCCGCCGCCTCGAAGAGCAGGTCCACGCCGAACGGCACCTCCTGGCCGCCCACCCGGATCGTCCCGCCGCGCTCGTCGTCGCCCCCGGCGATCTGCCGGCGCTCGTAGAACTCCCGGTAGTTCGGCGGGTACGACTTGGGCACGACACCGAGCACCCGGCCGCGGTGCACGATCACCGCGCAGTTGTAGATCCGGTTGCGGTGACGCAGCGGGGCTCCGACGACCAGCACCGGCAGCAGCTCCGCCGACCCCTCGACGACGGACCGGACCGCCTGCTCGACCTCGTCCAGCAGCGCGTCCTGCAGCAGCAGGTCCTCGATCGAGTAGCCGCACAGGCCCAGCTCGGGGAAGACGGCGACCGCGACCCCGTCCCGCGCGCACTCACGCGCCTGGCGCAGGACCGCGGAGGCGTTGGCGGGAGGGTCCGCGATGACGGTGTGGCCCGTGCACGCGGCGATGCGGGCGAAGCCGTGCTGATAGACCGACCAGAAGTTCAAGGGTGCTTCCTCGGGAGGAGTGGACGGGCACGGAGGACGAACGCGGTGGATCTCGTCAGCACGAGTCCGGGTCGAGACACACGTCCAGTGTAATCGTCAGAGCGACACTATGGCTGACGGCCCCTCCGTACCGCCGGCAGGGCGACGAGGGCGGTACGCCCGGGGGCCGCCCTGCGCCCGGGGCCCGCCCTGCGCCCGGGGGCTGCCCTGCGGCCGGGGCCCGCCCTACCGCCCGGGGCCGCCCTACGCCCGGGGTTTCGCGTCCCGCTCCCGGAGGAGGTCCGCCATCAGCTGGATCTCCGACTGCTGACCGTCGACCATGCCCTGCGCGAGCCGCTTCTCCACGCCGCCCGCGCACCTGGCCGCGCAGCCTCGGGCCATGTGGACGCCGCCCCGGTGATGGTCCGTCATCAGCTGGAGGTAGAAGACCTCCGCCTGCTTGCCGCTCAGCGTGTCCAGCTTCTTCATCTCGCTGTTGGTCGCCATCCCCGGCATCAGTGCCCCGTCCTTGCCGGCGGGCATGCCGCTCATGCCCATCCAGGTCATCGGCGGGTCCGCGGACACCTTCGGCAGCCCCCACAGGTCGAGCCAGCCCAGCAGCATGCCGCGCTGGTTGGCCTGCGTCTGCGCGATGTCGTAGGCGAGGCGCCGGACCTCCTCGTCGTCGGTGCGGTCGCGCACGAGGTACGACATCTCGACGGCCTGCTGGTGGTGCACCGCCATGTCCCGGGCGAACCCGGCGTCCGCGGAGTCGACGGCGGGGATCTCCCGGGAGCCGTCGTCCTCGGCGACGGCGTAACTGATGGCGCCCGCCGCGGCCAGCACCCCGGCCACGGCGGCGGCCACTGCGGCGGACCTCACTGCGGCAGACCTCCCGTGCACGCGGCGCCCGGCTCAGGCGTCTGCTCGCCCTGCACGAACTTCGCGAGGAACTTCTCCACGTTCGGGTCGTCGGCGCCGGTCACCGTGCGCTGGTGGCCCCACGCGGTCAGCATGATCGGGTCGGCCTGCTTCTCGTCCGGACTCATCAGCGTGTACGGGGTCTGCTTCACCTTCGCGGCCAGCGCGTCCACGTCCGCCTTCGGGGCCTTGCTGGTGTACGTCACCCACACCGCGCCGTGCTCCAGGGAGTGCACGGCGTTCATGTTGTTGAGTTCCTTGGTGTAGACGTCGCCGTTGCAGTTCATCCAGACCTGGTTGTGGTCGCCGCCGACGGGAGGCTCGGTCGGGTACTTCACGGCCTTGGTGACGTGGGTCTGGCTGAGCTTCCCGTCCCACTTCTTCACGCCGTCCGCGCCGGTGACGAACGTCCCGGTGTTCTTCGCGTCGGACGCCGAGCCGCTGTCGTCGGACTGCGACTGCACGAGGACGACACCGCCCACGACGAGACCGGCGACGACCGCCACGCTCGCGGCGACGGTGAGGATCCGGTTGCGGCGCTCCCGGGACTGCTCGGCGCGCCGCATCTCCTCTATGCGCTCCTTGCGGGTCGCGTTGCTGCTGTTCTTGGCGGAGCCCATGAGACGTCCTTCGGGGAAAGGGACCGGTCGGTCCGCTGATCGTAAGGGGGAGGGAAAGGACTCTCGTAGAGCGGGCACAGGAATGGCCGAAGAACGGGCCCGCGGGCGGGCTTCCCGGGGCGTCCGGCAGCTCGGGGGAGTCCCGGCGTTACGGATGTCGGTCCGAGCAGGCAAGATGGGCGGCAGAGCAGTACATCTGCCGCACGCGAGGCGTTCACACCGAGGCCGGCTGGAAGATCAAGGTACGCAACGCGCATGAAATGGTGTTGTGGTGGGATGCTCGGGTGCCCGACCGCCTCCTGCGGGACCGGAGACAGGCGGCCTGACCAGCAAGGATGGGGAAGCGCAAGATGGACAAGCAGCAGGAGTTCGTGCTCCGGACGTTGGAGGAGCGTGACATCCGGTTCGTACGCCTGTGGTTCACGGACGTACTGGGCTTCCTCAAGTCCGTCGCCGTGGCCCCGGCCGAGCTCGAACAGGCATTCGATGAGGGGATCGGTTTCGACGGCTCCGCGATCGAGGGCTTCGCCCGGGTCTACGAGTCCGACATGATCGCCAAGCCGGACCCGTCGACCTTCCAGGTCCTGCCGTGGCGCGCGGAGGCCCCCGGCACCGCCCGGATGTTCTGCGACATCCTCATGCCGGACGGCTCCCCGTCCTTCGCCGACCCGCGGTACGTGCTCAAGCGTGCCCTGGCCCGCACCTCCGACCTGGGGTTCACCTTCTACACCCACCCGGAGATCGAGTTCTTCCTGCTGAAGGACAAGCCGACCGACGGCTCCCGGCCGACCCCGGCCGACAACTCCGGTTACTTCGACCACACCCCGCAGAACATCGGCATGGACTTCCGCCGCCAGGCGATCACCATGCTGGAGTCGATGGGCATCTCGGTCGAGTTCTCCCACCACGAGGGCGCCCCCGGCCAGCAGGAGATCGACCTCCGCTACGCCGACGCGCTCTCCACCGCCGACAACATCATGACGTTCCGCCTGGTCATGAAGCAGGTGGCGCTGGAGCAGGGCGTCCAGGCGACCTTCATGCCGAAGCCGTTCTCCGAGCACCCCGGCTCCGGCATGCACACGCACCTCTCGCTCTTCGAGGGCGACCGCAACGCGTTCTACGAGTCCGGCGCGGAGTACCAGCTCTCCAAGGTCGGCCGCTCCTTCATCGCGGGCCTGCTCAAGCACGCGGCGGAGATCGCCGCCATCACCAACCAGTGGGTGAACTCCTACAAGCGCATCTGGGGCGGCACCGAGCGCACGGCCGGCGCCGGCGGCGAGGCCCCGTCCTACATCTGCTGGGGCCACAACAACCGCTCCGCCCTGGTCCGCGTCCCGATGTACAAGCCCGGCAAGACCGGCTCGGCCCGCATCGAGGTCCGCTCCATCGACTCCGGCGCCAACCCGTACCTGGCGTACGCGATGCTCCTGGCCGCCGGCCTCAAGGGCGTCGAGGAGGGCTACGAGCTTCCCCCGGGCGCCGAGGACGACGTCTGGGCCCTCTCCGACGCCGAGCGCCGCGCGATGGGCATCGAGCCCCTCCCGCAGAACCTCGGCGAGGCCCTGACCCTGATGGAGCGCAGCGACCTGGTCGCCGAGACGCTGGGCGAGCACGTCTTCGACTTCTTCCTGCGCAACAAGCGCCAGGAGTGGGAGGAGTACCGCAGCGAGGTCACCGCGTTCGAGCTGCGGAAGAACCTGCCGGTGCTGTAGGCGGGGTCACGGCCGGGGGAGGGGAGCTCGCGGACGCGCGGGCTCCCCTTCCGTGTCCGTCGTCCTCACGCGTCCCGGGCGGCCAGGTCCGCCAGTAGCTTGTGCAGCGGTTCCGTCTCCCGGCGGCGGTACTCCTGGATCGCCCAGCCGTTGCCGTCCGGGTCCTTGAAGTACATGAAGGTCGCGCCGTCCTGCGGGGCGAACTGCTGCGGCTCGCTGACGTCGAGACCGCGCGCGGTCAGTTCCTCGTAGGCGGCCTTCGCGTCCGTGACGCACAGCTGGAGCCCGTGGTACGTGCCCGGCTGCGGGGTGCCCGTCGGGACCTGGAGGCCGTCGACGAGGGCGATGGAGCAGCCGGAACCGGGCGGCGTCAGCTGCACGATCCGTACGCCGGGCATGACCTCGCCGTCCAGGTCCACGTGGAAGCCGACCTTGTCCCGGTAGAACTCCTTGGCCCGGTCCACGTCGGACACCGGCAGCAGGACCACTTCGAGGCTCATCTGCAGGGGCATGGGACGACTCCTTCGTCGTACGTCACTCGCGGGGCGTCACACGAACCGCCACCGCGTCTGGCTGAACGGCTCGCCCTTACCGAAGCCGAAAACGGTGTGCGGCGCCACCGCGTAGACGACGGCGTGGCCCGGACCGTGATGGAAATACCCCTCCCGTACCTCGAAGTGCCAGAAATCTCCGTACTTCGTCTCCCACGCGGCCGCCAGCTCACGCAGCCGGCCGTCGTCCGACACGCGCACCGCCTCGCCCTCCACCACCAGGTCGTAGCCCTTGTCCCAGATGTTCGTGCCGGTGGTCAGCACGACGTTCGGGTTGTGCGCGAGGTTCTTCGCCTTGCGCTCGTCCGGGCCGGTGCAGAAGTGCAGCGCGCCGTGCGCCCAGACCGCGGGCAGCGGGGTCACGTGCGGCCGCCCGTCCGGCCGTACCGTCGAGATCCAGAACAGCTCCGCCGCGGCCAGCAGCGCCTCGGCGTCCGGCCAGGGGATCGCGGCGGCCGTCTCGTCGCTGTAGCGCGGGTCGAGCCGGGCTTCGGGCACCCGTTCGGTTTCCTTGTCCGTCATCAGCGGCCCTCCAGACATGTCTCACCTCAGGCCTTCCCCGCCCGCGCCGGTGCAGACCCGCCGCGCCGCGGCAACTGGCCACCCGGCGCCGCCGCCCCTGCCGCCCGCCGGTCACCACAACTCGTCGCCGCCCGCCCGGGAGCTTCTCACCAGCACTCCGGTTAGGCTCGGGCGCGTACGACCTTGATCGGACGGGAGGCCGGGATGACGGCGCCGGGGCGCAGGAGCAGTACCTTCACACGACTGCTGCGGCACGGCTTCACCGATCCCTCCGCCGCCGAGCGCCTGCTGGACAGCGCCGAGCTCGCGCCCATCAGGAACGACCCGGTCCTGCTGGAGGCGCTGGGCGCCACCGCCGACCCCGATCTCGCGCTGCACGGTCTCGTCCGGCTGCTGGAGGCGCAGTCCGCCCCCACCGCCCGGCGCGAACTGCTCGACACGGTGATAGCCGCCAAGCCGCTGCGCGACCGGCTGCTCGGCGTGCTCGGCGCCTCCGCCGCGCTCGCCGACCACCTCGCCCGGCACCCCGGCGACTGGCACGCCCTCGTCATGTACGAGCCGCGTGACCTGCACCCTGGGGTGCAGGAGTTCGAACGCGGTCTCGCCGAGGCCACCGACCCGGTCGCCCTGCGCGTCGCCTACCGGCGCTGCCTGCTGTCCATCGCCGCCCGGGACGTGTGCGGCACCACCGACATCGCCGAGACCGCCGCCGAGCTGGCCGACCTCGCCACCGCCACCCTGCGCGCCGCGCTCGCCATCGCCCGCGCCGCCGCCCCTGACGACGCCGCGCTGTGCCGGCTCGCGGTGATCGCGATGGGCAAGTGCGGCGGCCACGAGCTGAACTACGTCTCCGACGTCGACGTCATCTTCGTCGGCGAGGCCGTCGAGGGCGCCGACGAGGGCAAGGCCGTCCGGTCCGCCGCCAAGCTCGCCTCGCACCTGATGCGCATCTGCTCCGAGACCACCGTCGAGGGCTCGATCTGGCCCGTGGACGCCAACCTCCGCCCCGAGGGCAGAAACGGCCCGCTGGTGCGCACGCTCTCCAGCCACCGCGCCTACTACCAGCGCTGGGCCAAGACCTGGGAGTTCCAGGCCCTGCTCAAGGCCCGCCCGGTGGCCGGTGACCTCGAACTCGGAGCGGAGTACGTCGCCGCCCTGGAACCCCTCGTCTGGAAGGCCGCCGAGCGCGAGAACTTCGTCGCCGACGTGCAGAAGATGCGCCGCCGGGTCGTCGAGAACATCCCCGTCGCCGAGGTCGAACGCGAGCTGAAGCTCGGCCCGGGTGGTCTCCGTGACGTCGAATTCGCCGTACAGCTCCTCCAGTTGGTGCACGGACGGGCCGACGCCTCGCTGCGCAGCGGCACCACCCTGGACGCGTTGCAGGCACTGGCGGCCGGTGGGTACGTCGGCCGCGCCGACGCCGTCCAGCTCGACGACGCCTACCGTTTCCTGCGCACCATGGAGCACCGCATCCAGCTCTACCGGCTGCGCCGCACCCACCTCGTCCCCGAGGACGAGGCCGACCTGCGGCGCCTGGGCCGTTCCCTCGGCCTGCGCGCCGACCCGGTCGCCGAGCTGACCCGCGAGTGGAAGCGGCACACCGGCGTCGTCCGCCGCCTGCACGAGAAGCTCTTCTACCGCCCCCTGCTCGACGCGGTCGCCCAACTGGCCACCGGTGAAGCTCGGTTGAGCCCCGAGGCGGCCCGGGAGCGGCTGGTGGCCCTCGGGTACGCCGACCCGGCGGCGGCCCTGCGGCACCTGGAGGCGCTGGCGTCCGGGGTGACCCGCAAGGCCGCGATCCAGCGCACCCTGCTGCCGGTGATGCTCGGCTGGTTCGCCGACTCCGCCGACCCGGACGCCGGACTCCTCAACTTCCGCAAGGTGTCGGACGCGTTGGGCAAGACGCCCTGGTACCTGCGGCTGCTGCGGGACGAGGGCGCCGCCGCCGAGAACCTCGCCCGCGTCCTGTCCGCCGGCCGGCTCGCCCCCGACCTGCTGATGCGCGCGCCCGAGGCGGTGGCGCTGCTCGGGGACGGCGACGGGGGCGGTCTGGAGCCGCGCGGGCGGGCCCACCTGGAGCAGGAGATCCTCGCCGCGGTCGGCCGCGCCGACGGGGCAGTGCAGGCGGTGACGGCCGCCCGCGGGGTCCGCCGCCGCGAGCTGTTCCGGACGGCCGCCGCGGACATCATCGGCTCCTACGGCACCGAGGCCCAGCAGGCCGAGGCCGACCAGGGCGCGCTCGTGGACCGGTCCGGCGGCGCGGTGTCCGACCTGACGTCGGCCACCCTCGCGGGCACCCTGCGCGCGGTGGTCCGGGACACCTGGGGGGAGAGCCTGCCCACCCGGTTCGCGATCATCGGCATGGGCCGCTTCGGCGGCCACGAGCTGGGCTACGGCTCGGACGCCGACGTGCTCTTCGTGCACGAGCCGCGCGAGGGCGTCGACGAACGCACGGCCTCCGAGGCCGCCAACAAGGTCGTCTCCGAGATACGCCGCCTGCTCCAGATCCCCAGCGCCGACCCGCCGCTGCTCATCGACGCCGACCTGCGCCCCGAGGGCAAGTCGGGCCCGCTGGTACGGACGTTGAACTCGTACCGGGCCTACTACCGCCGCTGGTCCCTGGTCTGGGAGGCACAGGCGCTGCTGCGCGCCGAACCCGTCGCCGGGGACGAGGAGTTGGGGCGCCGCTTCATCGAGCTGATCGACCCGCTGCGGTACCCGGCCGCGGGGCTCGGCGACGACGCCGTACGCGAGATCCGACGGCTGAAGGCCCGGATGGAGTCGGAGCGGATGCCGCGCGGCGCCGACCCGAAGCTGCACACCAAGCTCGGGCCCGGCGGGCTGTCCGACGTCGAGTGGACCGTGCAGCTGATGCAGATGCGGCATGGGGCGCGGGTGCCCGGACTGCGGACGACCCGGACCCGGGCCGCCCTCGCCGCCGCGTGCGCGGCCGGCCTGGTCCGGCCAGAGGACAGGACGATCCTCGACGAGGCATGGGTGCTCGCCACACGGGTGCGCAACGCGGTGATGCTGGTGCGGGGGCGGGCCGGCGACACCTTCCCGTCGGAGGCACGGGAACTGGCCGCGGTGGGCCGCTACCTCGGATACGGTCCCGGGCACATCGGGGACATGCTGGACGACTACCGGCGCACGGCGCGACGGGCCCGCGGCGTGGTGGACGAACTGTTCTACGGCGGCTGACCCGCCGCTTACCGACCGACGACCGACCTGGCGCGCGCCTCGGCGCCCCCGGCGTGTGTGCCGACCGGCGACTGACCTGGCGCCCGCCTCGGTGACCCCGGCATGTCCGCCGGACGGCGCTTGCCCGACGGCTGCTCTGGCGCTTGCCGGCCGGCGTTTGACCCGGCGGGCGCCCTGGCGAACCCGGCGCGCTTGCCGGACGGCGGCCAACCCGGCGCGTGTCCCGCCCCCCAGGTACGTGCCCTGCCAACCCGGCGGGCGCCGGGCCGTCGGTCAGCTTGCGCTTGAGGTACTCGTCCTCCAGGACCTGGCGGAACTTCTCCGGGCCCC
>NZ_JBSFTY010000090.1:0-34936 GCF_053591515.1 Streptomyces sp. NPDC003011 | reverse complement strand
GCGGGCGACGAGGTGCACAATCTCGGAATCAGTCTCATCAAACATGAGGGACTGACCCTGGAAGAAGCGGTCGCGGAAGTCCGCCGACGAGTGGACCCCCGGCAGCCCTCCGGCCACCGGCCGGCCGTCCGCGCCCGAGTCCGGCGGCTCCCCGTCCGCGCCCGGTGCGCCGGCCGGCCCCGGCAAGGCGCTGTGGAAGCCGCGTCCCGGCCTGGCCTGGCAGTGGCAACTGGACGGAAAGGTGAACCCGTCGGCCGACGTGCCGGTCTACGACATCGACGGCTTCGAGAACTCCGCGGCCGACGTGGCCCGTCTGCACCGCGACGGCCGCAAGGTGATCTGCTACGTCAACGCCGGTGCCTGGGAGGACTTCCGGCCCGACAAGGACGCCTTCCCGCGCCCGGTGCTCGGGAAGCCCAACGGCTGGGCGGGCGAACGGTGGCTGGACATCCGGCAGCTCTCCGTCCTGCGGCCGGTCATGGAGCGGCGCTTCGACATGTGCCGCGACAAGGGCTTCGACGCGGTGGAGCCCGACCTGGTGGAGGGCTACGGCAACGACACCGGCTTCCCGCTCACCGCGCGCGACCAGCTCCGGTACAACCGCATGATCGCGGCCATCGCCCACGAGCGCGGTCTGGCGGTGGGCCTGAAGAACGACCTCCCGCAGATCCCCCAGCTCCTGGCCGACTTCGACTTCGCGGTGAACGAGGAGTGCGCGCAGTACGACGAGTGCGGGGAACTCGCTCCGTTCACCGCGGCCGGCAAGGCGGTGTTCCACGTGGAGTACACGGAACCCACCAGCACCTTCTGTGCCGAATCCCGCCGCCTGAAGCTGTCCTCGATGGTGAAGGAACCGGAACTCGGGGTGTGGCGCGACCCCTGCTGACACCGTGCCGGGAGGCCCTGGCTGCCAGCGGCGGCCCCCGTCTCCGTCCCGCGGGCGCGGACGCCGGAGCCCGGCGCCCTTTCCATCGGGGCGCCGGGCCGGGCCGGGTGCCCGGGGCTCAGGCCGCCGGGAGCGGAGCCGGGGCCGGGTACGTGGGGTACTCCACGCCCGAGACGTGCTGGACGACGCGGATGACCTGGCAGGAGTAGCCGAACTCGTTGTCGTACCAGAGGTAGAGGATCGCGTTGTCGCCGTCGACCTTGGTCGCTCCGGCGTCGACGATCGAGGCGTGCCGGGAGCCGATGAAGTCGCTGGAGACCGCGTCGGGGGCGGTGGTGAAGTCGATCTGGCGCTTGAGCGGCGAGGTCAGCGAGACGTCGCGCAGATGGCCGAGGACCTCCTCGCGGGTGGTCTCGCGGCCCAGCCGCAGGCTGAGGATCGCGATCGAGACGTCCGGCACCGGCACCCGGATGGAACTGCCGGTGATCGGCGCCTTGAGGCCGGGCAGCGCCTTGGCGACGGCGGAGGCGGCACCCGTCTCCGTGATCACCATGTTGAGCGGCGCGGACCGGCCCCGGCGGTCGGCCTTGTGGTAGTTGTCCAGCAGGTTCTGGTCGTTGGTGAACGAGTGGACGGTCTCCACGTGCCCGCGCAGGACGCCGAACTCGTCCGCCATCGCCTTCAGCGGCGGCACGATCGCGTTGGTGGTGCAGGACGCGCAGGACAGGATCCGCTCGTCCGGCTTGATCGTGTCGTGGTTGACGCCGTGCACGATGTTGGGCACGTCGCCCTTGCCCGGCGCGGTCAGGACGACCTTGTCGATGCCGGGACGCAGGTGACGGGAGAGCCCCTGGCGGTCCCGCCAGTTGCCGGTGTTGTCGATGAGGATGGCGTTCTTGACGCCGTACGCCGTGTAGTCCACCGATGCCGGGTCGTCGGCGTAGATCACCTTGATCTCGTTGCCGTTGGCGACGATCGTGCTGTTCGCCTCGTCGACCGTGATCGTGCCCTGGAACTGGCCGTGGATCGAGTCGCGCCGCAGCAGCGAGGCGCGCTTGACGAGATCCTCGCCGGCCCCGCCGCCGCGCACGACGATGGCGCGCAGCCGCAGGCCGTTGCCGGAGCCGGTCTTCTCGATCAGCAGCCGGGCCACCAGGCGGCCGATCCGGCCGAAGCCGTACAGGACCACATCGCGCGGCTCACGGCGCTCGATCCTGTCCGCGCCGGTGGCCCCGGCGACCGCCTCGGCGGTGAAGTCCTCCACCGACAGGCCGCGGTCGTCGGCCCGGTACGTGGCGGCGAGCATGCCGATGTCGATCTGGGACGGGCCGAGGTCGAGGGCCGTGAGCGTACGGAGGAACGGCAGCGTCTCGGTGACCGACAGCTCCTCGCCGGCTATCTGACGGGCGAAGCGGTGGGTCTTGAGGATGCTCACCACCGACTTGTTCACCAGGGAGCGGCTGTGCAGCAGGACCGTGACGTCCCGCTCCCGGTGCAGCTTCCCGATGAGGGGGATCATCGACTCCGCAATCTCCTCGCGGGTTTTCCAGTTGGTGAACGAGTCGTCCTTGACAGTCACGAGCATCTCTTTCGAGCTAGGCGGCGCTCATATGCTAAACGCAGGGTCGCGAGGGCTGCGCGCGGGGTCCGCCGGGGCCGCCAGGGCAGAGGCGGACGGCGCACGGTCGTACGGCTGGTCCTTGATCTCCTTGACGGTCCCCACCGCCGTGCCTAGCCTCCACACACCCGTCCAGACAGGCAGGTCGACGATGGCAGACTTCCCGGACCGCACCGGCGGAACGGCGGCAGGTACTCCCGACCGCACCGGCGGACCCTTCGCGGACTCCCCGGCCCCCTCCGGCGGACGTTCCGCGAGCCGGCAGCTCCAGGTGGAGACGCACGGCCTCGACGTGATCGGCGACACCGAACGCAAGGGCACTCCCGCCACCCTGTTCTGGCCCTGGTTCGGGGCCAACGTCTCCATTCTCGGACTGAGTTACGGCGCCTTCGCGCTCGGCTTCGGCATCTCCTTCCGGCAGGCGCTGACCGCCGGAGTGATCGGCATCGTCTTCTCGTTCCTGCTGTGCGGTCTCGTCGGCGTCATCGGCAAACGCGGATCCGCGCCGACGATGGTGCTCAGCCGCGCCGCCTACGGAGTACGCGGCAACCGTCTGCCCTCGGCGATCTCCTGGATCCTCACCGTCGGCTGGGAGACCGTGCTGTGCTCCCTCGCCACGCTGGCCACCGCGACCGTGTTCGGCCGGCTCGGCTGGGGCGGCGGCACCGGGACCAAGGCCGTCGCCCTGATCCTGGTCGGCGCGCTCATCGTCGTCGGCGGGGTGATGGGCTTCGACCTGATCATGCGCCTGCAGACGGTGATCACCGTCGTGACCGGCGCGCTCACCCTCGTCTACGTCGGGCTGGTCGCCGACCACATCCACTGGAGCACGGTCAGCGCGCTCCCGGCGGGCTCCGCGCAGGAGTTCATCGGCGCGCTGGTGTTCATGATGACCGGCTTCGGCCTCGGCTGGGTCAACGCCGCCGCCGACTACTCCCGTTATCTGCCGCGCACCGCGTCGAGCCGGGGCGTGATCGGCTGGACCACCTTCGGCGCGTCGGTGGCGCCCCTGCTCCTGCTGGTCTTCGGCCTGCTGCTGGCCGGTTCCTCCGCCGGCCTCAGCACGGCCGTCGCCGCCGACCCGATCGGCGCGCTCACCACGATCCTGCCCACCTGGTTCCTGGTCCCGTTCGCCGTGGTCGCGGTCCTCGGCCTGGTCGGCGGCGCGGTCCTCGACATCTACTCCTCCGGCCTGGCCCTGCTCTCCGCCGGACTGCGCGTGCCCCGCTACCTGGCCGCGCTCTTCGACGGGGTCCTGATGATCGCGGGTTCGGTCTACATCGTGTTCGTCGCCGACGACTTCCTCGGCCAGTTCATGGGTTTCCTGACCACACTCGGCGTCCCCATCGCCGCCTGGTGCGGCATCGTCCTCGCCGACCTGGCGCTGCGCCGCCGCCCCTACGACGACGGCGACCTCTACCGTCCCCACGGCCGCTACGGCGCCGTACCGCTCGCCCCACTGCTGCTCACCCTCGCCGCGACCGCACTCGGCTGGGGCCTGGTCACCAACTCGGCCGCGGGCTGGCTGGAATGGCAGGGCTATCTGCTCGGACCCCTGGGCCTCGGCGGTACGTCCGGCTCCTGGGCGTACGCCAACCTGGGCGTCCTGGCCGCCCTCGCGCTCGGGTTCCTCGGCACCCTGGCCCTCGGCCGCGGGCGGGTCCGCGCGCAGGAGGCGCAGGCACCGAGCCCGACGGCGGACGCGGGCGTGCTCACGTGACCGCCGGACTGCTCGCCGTCATCGACATGCAGCGCGCCTTCGCCGAGCCCGACAGCCCGTGGGCCACCCCGCGTTTCGCCCGGGCGGCGGCAGGCGTACGACGACTGCTGCCGGCCTACGGGGAACGCGTCACGTTCACCCGCTTCGTCGCCCCCGACCGGCCCGCCGGTGCCTGGCGGGCGTACTACGCGCGGTGGCCCTTCGCCCGGCAACCCCCGCACGCCCGGCTGTGGCAGCTCACCGACGAGTTCGCCACCGCGGCCCGCGACACCGTGGACGCGCCCACCTTCGGCAAGTGGACCCCCGAGCTGGCCGCCCGCGTCGGTCCCGGGGGCCGTCTGGTCCTGGCCGGCGTCAGCACCGACTGCTGTGTGCTGTCCACCGCCCTCGCCGCGGCCGACGCCGGCATCGAGGTGCTGGTGGCGTCCGACGCCTGCGCGGGCGCGGACGACGCCTCGCACGCCGAGGCGCTGCACGTGATGGACCGCTACCGGCCGCTGATCCGGGTGGTCACCGTGGCGGAGCTGCTGGGGGAGACGGGCTGAGCGGTTCTCCCTGTCCGCCCCCGTCTGCCTCTCCTGATCTCCCGGCGTCCCTCCGATCCCGCGCACCGCCCGGATCCCTGACCTGCGCCGGTCACCGGTACCCCGGCTGAATCCCCGGAGCCCGATGATTGCCCCGGCTGCCGTCGGGTACGCGAGCAGGACCGTGCCCGAGGCGATCTTGTCCCGGGCGGGGCACGCACGACCGCCGCTATCAGGGGAATCAGCCATGGACACACCCGCGTACGACAACACACCCACCCCGGCCCGGCAGGCGCTGGACGCGCTGGCCGAGAACACCGAGGACATCGCGGCGCTGGACACCCTCGCGAGGAGCGAGGTGCTGGTGCCCGTGCCCGACGACGCAGGCCAGGAGGAGGCCGGTGACCCCGGCACGGTGGCGCTGCCCGTCCTCGAACAGAAGAACGGGGCTCCGGTGGTGCCCGTGTTCACCTCCGAGCCCGAGATGGCGGAGCTGCTCCCGTACGTCTCCCGCTACCGGCTGGTCCCGCTGGGCGCGCTCGCCGCACAGTGGCCGGCCGACGACCTGTCGCTCAGCATCGACGCCAGCTCCGAGCACCCGCTGACTCTCACCTCCGAGGGCGTACGCACCCTGCTGGCCAGGCCGTAGCACGCACCACTCACCGGAACGGGGCCCGGCCACCGCGCAGCGGCAGAGGAACGGCCGGGCCCGGTGAGGGGGTGCGCGGCTCAGCCGTTGAGCATGCGGTCCAGGACCGCGCGCTGGAGCGGCAGCACCTCGGCGTGCAGCTCGCGGCCCTTGCGGGTCAGGGCCACCCACACACCGCGACGGTCCTGCTCGCACACCGAACGGGCCACCAGGCCGTCCTTCTCCAGCCGGCCGATGAGCCGGGACAGCGCGCTTTGGCTGAGATGCACCCGTCCGACGAGGTTCTGCACACGGCACTGGTCGCCCTCCTGGGGCGACTCGGCGGCCAGGATGTCGAGCACTTCGAAGTCGCTCGCGCCCAGCCCATGAGGGTGCAGCACACGATCGATCTCGCACATCGTGCGCGCGTGCACGGACAGGATGTCCCGCCACCGTTCTTCGAGACCGGCCTGGGCCGTTTTCACCGACATACCTGAACGGTAGCACCGAACCGGCCATTCGTTGACTATGCAACTACTGCACGCGCATGAGTTTCGAGTGGCCCCTCATCCCGCGTCCGCCTGGAGCTAGGTCGACTCCCGCTTCACCAGCTCCGTCGGCAGGATCACCGCCGCCGGTTCCTCGCCCCCGATCTGTGCCAGCAGCACCCGGACCATCTCCGCGCTGATGCGGTCCCAGGGCTGGCGGATGGTCGTCAGCTCGGGGCGGGTGGAGAGCGCGGCCGGGGAGTCGTCGAAGCCGCCGACGGCCACGTCCCGCGGCACCCGCCGGCCCGCCCGCTCCAGCGCGGTCAGCACACCCTGCGCCATCAGGTCGGAGGCGACGAACACGGCGTCCAGGTCCGGCACCCGCGCCAGCAGCCGCTCCCCGCCCGCCTCGCCGCTGGCGCGGCTGTAGTCGCCGGAGACGATCAGCCGCTCGTCGAGCTCGATGCCCGCCTCCGCGAGCACCTCCTTGTAGCCGGCCAGCCGCTCGACCCCGCCCGGGGTGTCCAGCGGGCCGGTGACCACGCCGACGCGGCGGCGGCCCAGCGAGAGGAGGTGGCGGACCATGTCCCGGGCGCCGTCCCGGTCGTCCGCCGCCACGTAGCTCACCCGCGAGCCGAGCCCGATCGGCTTGCCGCACGCGACCAGCGGCACGCCCGCCTCGCGCAGTTCCTCGGCGACCGGGTTCCCGGAGTGGCTGGAGACCAGCAGCACCCCGCCGACGTGCCCGGCCGTGATGTACCGGGTGATGCGCCGCCGCTCGTCCTCGGTGCCGGCCAGCATCAGCAGCAGGGGGATGTCGTGGGCGGCCAGCGCCTGCGTGCAGCCGCGCAGCAGGACGTTGAAGTTCGGGTCCTCGAAGAACCGCTCCTGCGGCTCGGTGAGCAGGAAGCCGACGGAGTCCGAACGTCCGGTGATCAGCGAACGGGCGTGCCGGTTGACGACGTAACCCGTCTTGCGGATGGCGGCGTTGACCGCCTCCGCCGCGGCGGGGCTGACGTAGTGCCCTCCGTTGAGCACGCGTGAGACGGTGCCGCGTGAGACTCCCGCCTCCCGCGCCACGTCGTGGATCGTCGGCGGTCTGCGCCGGCCCCCCGCACTGTTCATGGTCACGACTTTACGGCCCGCGGCGGCGGGGGAGAGGGCGCTCCTGTCGCCGGATCTCACCGGGGAAGCCCGTCACTCTGTGATCGTGCACAGCAACGGCTGGATTCCGGCACTTGGCAAGCCTCACCCTCGTACGGTTATCTTGGGCCGCACGCTGCTGAAGCCGTGTGTGCACGTTCACATCTACCTGAATCGGGAGAGACCCATGCCGGAGACCGCCCCCAAGGGCCTCACCAGGCTCGCCTTCGGCGGGGACTACAACCCGGAGCAGTGGCCGGAGAGCGTCTGGCAGGAGGACGTCCGGCTGATGCGGGAGGCCGGCGTCACCATGGTGAGCGTCGGGATCTTCTCCTGGGCACTGCTGGAGCCCGAGCCCGGCGCGTACGACTTCGGCTGGCTGGACCGCCTCCTCGACCTGCTGCACGACAACGGCGTGCGCGTCGACCTCGGCACCCCCACGGTCGTCCCCCCGGCCTGGTTCTACCGCGCCCACCCGGACGCGCTGCCCGTGACGGCCGACGGCGTCCGGTACGCGTTCGGTTCGCGCGGCGCCATCTGCCACAGCAACGCCGACTACCGCGCCGCCGCCGCGCGCATCACCACCCGGCTCGCCGAGCGCTACGCGGGCCACCCGGCCCTGGCGATGTGGCACGTGCACAACGAGTACGGCGTCCCCGTCTCGGCCTGCTACTGCGACTCCTGCGCCGCGCACTTCCGCCGCTGGCTGGAGACGACGTACGGCACGGTCGACGCGGTCAACGAGGCCTGGGGCACCGCCTTCTGGGGCCAGCGGTACGCCGGCCTGGAGCAGATCGACCCGCCGCGCACCGCCCCCACGGTCGGCAATCCGGGCCAGGCGCTGGACTACAAGCGGTTCGCCGACGCCACCATGCGCGAGAACTTCGTCATGGAACGGGACATCCTGCACCGCCTGTCGCCGGGCATCCCGGTCACCACCAACTTCATGACCGCGCTCAGCCAGTGCGACTCCGTCGACTACTGGGCCTGGGGCCGCGAGGTCGACCTGGTCACCAACGACCACTACCTGATCACCGACGGCCGCCGCACCCACGTCAACCTCGCGATGGCCGCCGACCTGACCCGCTCGGTCGCGGGCGGCGCCCCGTGGCTGCTCCTCGAACACTCCACCTCGGGCGTCAACTGGCAGGCCCGCAACCCGGCCAAGGCGCCGGGGCAGATGGCCCGCAACTCCCTCGCGCACGTGGCGCGCGGCTCCGAGGGCGCCATGTTCTTCCAGTGGCGCCAGTCGAGGCGCGGCGCCGAGAAGTTCCACTCGGCGATGGTCCCGCACGGCGGCACCGACACCCGCGTGTGGCGGGAGGTGGTCGAACTCGGCGCGTCCCTGGACTCGTTGAGCGCGCTCCGCGGCACCCGCACCGAGGCCGACGTGGCCGTCCTGTGGGACTGGCACTCCTGGTGGGCGCAGAACCTCCAGTGGCGCCCCAGCGAGGACCACGACGCGCGCGAACGCGCCGACGCCTTCTACGAGGCCCTCTACGACCGCCATCTCACCGTCGACTTCGCCCACCCGGAAGCCGACCTGTCGGCTTATCCCCTGGTCGTCGTCCCCGCGCTCTACCTGATGACCGAGGCCGCCGGGCGCAACCTCGAACGGTACGTCGAGAACGGCGGCACCCTCGTCGTCTCGTACTTCTCCGGCATCGTCGACGAGCACGACGCCGTCCACGAGGGGCCCCACCCCGGTCCGCTGCGGAACGTGCTCGGCCTGACCGTCGAGGAGTTCTCGCCGCTGCTCCAGGGCCAGTCGGTGCGCATCACCGGCCCCGACGGCTCGGAGCTCACCGGTGACGTGTGGACCGAGTTCGTGGTGCCGCGCGAGGCCGAGCCCGTGTGGATGTACGCCGACGGTCTGACCGCCGGCCGGCCCGCCGTCACCCGGCACCGCCTCGGCGAGGGCACCGCCTGGTACGTCTCCACCCGTCTCGACGCCCAGGGCCTGGACGCGCTGCTGGGCCGCGCCGTCGCGGGCGCGGGCGTCGCCACCCGCGCCGGCCTGCCCCGGGACGTCGAAGTGGTGCGCCGCACCGGCGAGTCGGGCACCTACCTGTTCGCGATCAACCACACCGCGTCCGACGTCAAGGTGGTGCTGGACACGGACGGCACCGAACTGCTCACCGGTGAACGGGCGGCGGGCCGCCTGCCCCTGCCGGCGGGTGCCGTGCGGGTGGTCCGGCTCGACGGCTAAACCGACTCCCCTCCGCCCGCGTGAGCCCCCGGGCCGCGGGCGGAGGGGACCCTTCCCTCCTCCGCCCTCCTCGCGCGTACCGAACAGACTTACGTCGCAAAGGAGTTCGGTACCGGACAAGGTTGCCCAGTCGGCGGACAGGGTGGCTTCGACTGCGGGACAGTGGGCAGACGCGGTACGAGGAGGCTCGGACGGAGGGGACGACGATGCTGAGGACTCCGACCGCCGAGAGGCGCCTGGACATTCTCGAATGGCTGAAGGACCCGGTCGCGCACTTCCCGCCGCAGCGGTACGGCGACCTCGTCACGGACGGCGTCACCGCGGACGCCGTCGCCCGGAAGCTCGGCGTGCGCCGTGCGGTCGCCGAGACCCATCTCGGCCTCCTCGCGGACATCGGTCTGCTGCGCACCCGGAGAATCCGGCGGCGCGTCCACTACCGGCGCGACGACATGCGGATCGCCGAGGTGGCGCGCATGTTCGAGAAGGGCTGGTAGGCACAGGCCGGCTCCGGTGAGCACCGGCCGGACCCGGCGGACACCGGTCCGCGGCTCGTGCCCGCCCGGCCGGCCGTCTCCGACAGCAGGAGGAGCGCACATGGACCGTCCCACCGCTCTGGTCCCCCGCCGCTATGTCGCGGTCGGCGGACGCGGCCCCGAGGACGTGGTGGCCGATGCCCGCGGACGCGTGCTGACCGGGCTGGCCGACGGCCGCATCCTGCGCCTGGACGGGCTGACGGACTCCGCCGCGCCCCGCGTCGAAGTGCTGGCCAGGACCGGCGGCAGGCCGCTCGGCCTCGAACTCCACCCGGACGGCACCTTGTTGGTGTGCGACGCCGAACGCGGACTGCTGTGCGCCGACCTCGACGACGGCACCGTACGCGTGCTCGCCGACTCGGTGGCGGGGGAGCGGCTGCGGTTCTGCAGCAATGCCGTCGCCCTGTCCGACGGCAGCGTGTACGTCACCGTCTCCAGCCGCCGCTACCCCCTGGACCAGTGGATCGGCGACCTCGTCGAGCACACCGGCACCGGCCGGCTCCTGCGCCTGGCCCCCGGCAGCGACACGCCCGAAGTCCTCCTGGAGGGCCTCCAGTTCGCCAACGGGCTGGCCGCGAGCGGCGACGAGTCCTTCCTGATCGTCGCCGAGACGGGAGCGTACCGGCTGACCCGCTACTGGCTCACGGGAGCGCGGGCGGGACACCGCGAGCCCTTCGTCGAGGACCTCCCGGGGATGCCCGACAACATCTGGCGCGCCGGACCCGGGGGCCCGGTGTGGGTGTCGCTCGCCGGCCCCCGCGTCCCGCCGCTGGACCTGCTGCACCGCGGCAGCCCGTCCGTCCGCCTGGCCGCCGCCCGTCTGGCGGTGAGCGCCCCCTTCTGCCCCACGGGGACGATCGGTGTCCTCGCGGTCGACGACGACGCCCGGGTGCTCCACCACCTCACCCGGCGCCGCTCCGGTTTCCGCATGGTCACCAGCGTCTGCGAGACCGCCGGCCACCTGATCCTCGGCAGCCTGTGGGAGAACGGCGTCGCGGTCTGTGAGGCACCCGCCGCGAAATGACCCGGGCAGAGCCCCGGGGTTACCCTGTTGACCGGCCGCGACGACCCTCGCGGCGCGGCGGTGGGGCCCGCCGTACCCGAACCGCGGCCGGCGCCGCCAACGGTCCCTGCTTGCGATGGCGCGCGCCCGTCCGGGCCCCGGCGAGTAGGAGACGTACGACCATGACAGCCCCGGAGGCCGGGAATCTGCCCGTCCCCGCGCGGACCACCCGACAACCGGAATGGCGCGGTCAGGCTCCCGTCGTCGCGGTGGTCGCGCTCGGCGGCGCCCTCGGTGCCACCGCCCGGTACGCCCTCGTTCTGGAGTGGCCCGCCCCGCCCGGCGGATTCCCCTGGGCGGCCTTCTGGACCAACGTCGTCGGCTGTGCCCTGATCGGCGTGTTCATGGTGATCGTCACCGACGGGTGGGCCGCCCACCGCCTGGTCCGGCCGTTCTTCGGCACCGGCGTCCTCGGCGGCTTCACCACGTTCTCCACGTACGCCGTCGACATCCAGGAGCTGGCCGGCTCCGGCCACGCCCGCACCGGGCTGGCCTACCTCGCCGCGACCCTGCTCGCCGCGCTCTGCGCGGTGTGGCTCGCGGCCGTGGCCACCCGGCGCGTCCTGCACGGGAGGCGGCCATGACCGAACCGGCCGGCCGCGCCCCGCGCGTGACCGTCCTCATCGGCGGGCACGGCACCGGGCGCGGGCGTTGCCGCCCCGGCTCGACGAGCTCGTCACCGGGGGACCGGTGACGCTCGACGCGTGCGGGGTCATCCGGTGCGCCGGCCGGGGAAGCGATCAGGACAATCCGGGCACGAAGGGTAAGAAATCGTTGTGAACTGGCTGCTCGTCGTCGCGGGCGCGATGGTCGGCGCCCCCCTCCGCCACCTCACCGACCGGGCGGTGCGGTCCCGGCACGACTCGGTCTTCCCCTGGGGCACCTTCGCGGTCAACGTCACCGGCTGTCTCGTCCTCGGCCTGCTGACCGGCGCGGCGGCGGCCGGAGCCGCCGATTCCCCCCTCCAGCTGCTCGTCGGCACCGGCCTGTCCGGGGCGCTGACGACGTACTCGACCTTCTCGTACGAGACCCTCCGGCTGGCCGAGACGGGCGCCGGGTTCTATGCCGCCGCCAACGTGGTCGCGAGCGTGATGGCCGGTCTCGGGGCGGTTTTCGTGGGGGTGAGCCTGGCACGGGCGGTGTGGGCGTAGGGCTCGGCTCTCGTCGGCGTGTAGTAGGACTGGCCCCGCCGCACTGGCCCTCCCCGAGAAGAACTGGATCCCATGAGCGTCATCAGCGTCGGTCAGGCCGTCGTCCTCGGAGCCGTCGAGGGGGTGACCGAGTTCCTGCCCGTGTCCTCCACCGGCCATCTGAAGATCGTCGAGGGGCTCATGGGGATCCCCGTCGACGACGACGCCGTCGTCGGCTTCTCGGCCGTCATCCAGGTCGGCGCGATCGCCGCGGTGCTCGTGTACTTCTTCACGGACATCGTCCGGATCGTCTCCGCGTGGGGCCGAGGCCTGGCCGACCGTGAGCAGCGCCAGCACCACGACTACAAGTTCGCCTGGTGGGTGATCTGCGCGACGATCCCCGTCGTCGTCGTCGGTCTGGCCGCCAAGCCGCTGATCGAGGGGCCGCTCGCCTCGCTGTGGGTCGTGGCGGGTTCGCTGATCGCCGGAAGCGGTGTGATGTGGGCGGCGGACCAGATGGGCCGGCACAAGCGCGGGGAGGACGACACCTCCTTCAAGGACGCGATGCTGGTCGGCGGCTCCCAGATCCTCGCCCTGCTCTTCCCCGGCTTCTCCCGCTCCGGCGCCACCATGTCCACGGCGCTCATCCTCGACCTGGACCGGATGGCCGCCACCCGGCTCTCCTTCTTCCTCGGCATCCCCGCCCTGACCGGCGCCGGCCTGTACGAACTGAAGGACGCCCTGGGCGCCGGGGTGGGCGCGGCTCCGCTCGCCGCCGGCACCGCCGTCTCCTTCGTCGTCGCCTACGCCTCCATCGCCTGGCTGCTGAGGTTCGTCGCCAAGCACTCCTTCAACGCGTTCGTGATCTACCGGATCGTCGTCGGCGTGCTGCTGTTCGGCCTGCTGGGCGCGGGTGCGCTGAGCGGCTGAGCGGTCGGCGCACGGCGGGTGCCGGCCGGCCGCCCGTGCGGGCCGGCCCGCCATCACGGCCGGCGAGGTCGTCGGCCTGGGCACCGCCCTCACCCCGGCCATCGGCCACGCGGCTGCCGCCGAGCCCGCCGAGGAACCCTCGTGACCGGCCGGGCGTCGCCGGACTCGTCCTGGAGCAGGGTCCGCTGCCCGCCGATCGCCCGGCGGAACCCCTTCGCCCGGAGGCGCTCGCCGGCAGCGGCACGGCGCGGACCGCCGGACGCACGGCACCCGCGCGCGTGACAACGGCGGGCCGTGCCGGGCCGACACGCGGTTCCGTCACGCTAAGGGATGAACCGTGCCGGACTGGCGCACCGTTCACATCCGAGTGGTGGCGGGATGCGCAGAGGCGGCGCCCACCGGGAGGTACCGGCTGATCGGCGCAGCCCGCGCCGCCGCACTCCGGAAAGTGCTATTTACGCTCATATGCTGAATCATGCGGTCCCCGATAAAGGCCGCCTCCTGACCCGGTGACCGATTCCCGTAACCCCGCGCCGGGCGGAGCGATGGAATCCCTTCGGCGAGTCCAGGAGAATTCATGCGTGTGGCCGTGACAGGTGGCGGCGGTTTTCTCGGTTCGCATCTCTGCGAAACACTCCTCCGGCGCGGTGACGAGGTCGTGTGCTTCGACGACTTCTCGACCGGCGATCCCGCGAACATCGCACCCTTTCTCGCAGACCCGGCTTTCGAACTCGTCCGCGGTGATGTCAGCCGGTCGGTCGAGGTGTCGGGTGGCGTCGACGCGGTCGCCCATCTGGCCAGCCCGGCCTCGCCACCCGACTACCTCGCCCGCCCGCTGGAGACGCTCGCCGTGGGCAGCCGCGGCACGGAGAACGCGCTGCGCCTGGCGGCCCGCCACGACGCGCGCTTCGTCCTGGCCTCGACCAGTGAGGTGTACGGAGACCCCGAAGTGCACCCTCAGGACGAGACGTACTGGGGCCATGTGAATCCGATCGGCCCGCGCAGCGTCTACGACGAGGCGAAAAGGTTCTCCGAGGCGCTGACCCAGGCCTACCGGACGAACCGCGGAACGAACACGGGAATCGTGCGGATCTTCAACACCTATGGCCCGCGCATGCGCCCGCACGACGGCCGGGTCGTCTCCAGCTTCGTCGTCCAGGCACTGGCCCAGGAGCCGTTGACCGTCTACGGCGACGGAAAACAGACCCGCAGTTTCTGCTACGTCGACGACCTGGTGCGCGGAATCGTCGCCATGCTCGACCACGACGAACCCGGACCGGTCAATCTCGGGAATCCCGTGGAACTGACGGTCCTGCAACTCGCCGAACTGGTGCTGAACCTGACGGGATCCCAGGCCGAGATCCAGTTCCACCCGCTGCCGGTCGACGACCCCGCCCGCCGTCGGCCGGTGATCGCACGGGCGGCGCGGCGCCTGGGCTGGAGCCCCGAGGTGGACATCGAGGACGGTGTGCGGCGCACGGTGGAATGGTTCGCCGCCCGGCCGGACGACATCGCCGCCGCTCTCTGTGCCCTCCGGGGCGGGCAGCAGGACGGCGTCGCCACCGCGGCGCCCTGCCCGGCCGGCGCGACCACCGCCGCGTCGTGACACAGACGGATCCCCGCCGCGCGCCCGGCACCGCCCTGGATACGGGTCCGGGCCTGCCGGACGCCGACGCCGCCATGCTGAGGACCCACCTGTGGGTCCTCTCGTCGGGCAACGTCGTCGACCTGGCGGCCGACGGACCGGTCTTCGGCAAGCCGCGCAGACCGGTCACACCCGGGCCCGCGTCCTGGATCCCCCGGCTGGGGCGCCTGGACCGGATGAAGGTGTCCCTGCTCGCGGTGTGCTGGTGGACCGCCCTCGTCTGCTTCTGGGAGTGGTGGCTGCGCCCGGAACACCGGGTCGGCTGGGCGGGCTTCGTGGTCAACAGCGCCCTTCTGCTGTACCTGTCCGTGCTGCCGCTGTACTTCGTCGTCGTGATGGTGCGGCTGCGCACCTTCGACCCGGCCGTGGAGGTGCCCCGGCTGCGGACCGCGTTCGTGGTGACCCGGGCACCGTCGGAGCCGTGGCCGGTCGCCCGCGCCACCCTGAGCGCGATGCTGCGCCAGGACTTCCCGCACCGCTACGACGTGTGGCTGTGCGACGAGGACCCGGACCGGGAGATCCTTGACTGGTGCGAGGCCAACGCCGTGCGGGTGTCCTGCCGCCGCGGTGTCGCCTCCTACCACCGGGACGCCTGGCCCCGCCGCACCCGGTGCAAGGAGGGCAACCTCGCCCACTTCTACGACCACTGGGGCTACTGCGACTACGACGTGGTCGCCCAGCTCGACGTCGACCACGTGCCCCACCCCCGCTACCTGGCGGAAGTCGTCCGGCCGTTCGCCGATCCGGCCGTCGGCTACGTCGCCGCCCCCAGCGTGTGCGACGCCAACGCCCGCACCTCGTGGTCGGCACGCGGACGACTGCACCGCGAGGCCACCTTCCACGGACCCATGCAGCTGGGCCACTCCGACGGCCTGGCACCGCTGTGCATCGGCTCCCACTACGCCGTACGCACCCGCGCCCTCCAGGACATCGGCGGGCTCGGCCCCGAGCTGGCCGAGGACTTCTCGACGACGTTCCTGCTGAACTCGGCCGGCTGGCACGGGGCGTTCGCCATCGACGCGGAGGCGCACGGCGACGGCCCCCTCACCTTCGCCGCCATGGTGACGCAGGAGTTCCAGTGGTCGCGGAGCCTGGTGTTCATGCTGCTGGGCATGCTCCCGAAACATCTGCGGCGCATGCCCGCACGGCTGAGGATCCGGTTCGCGTTCGCCCTCTCGTACTATCCGCTGCTCGCGCTGACCACCACCGCCGGCCTGCTGCTGCCGCCGATCGCCGCGGTCACGGGCCACCCGTGGATCAACATCAACTACATCGCCTTCCTCCTGCACTTCTGGGCCATGTCGTTCTTCCTGATCCTGCTCACCGTGCTGCTGCGCAGGCGGGGGCTGCTGCGGCCCGTCGACGCGCCGCTGCTGAGCTGGGAGAGCTGGCTGTTCGGACTGACCCGCTGGCCGTACGTGGCCTGGGGGGCCGCGGCAGCGCTGGCGCAGCGCCTGCGGCCGAGGAGGGTCGTCTTCAAGGTGACACCCAAGGTCCGTGACGGCATGGAGCCGTTGCCGCTGCGCCTGATGCTCCCCTACCTCCTGCTCACCGCCGTCCTGTCCGGCGCGGCCGTGGTCGGACAGCTGACCGGCCCCGCGATCGGCTACGTGTTCCTGTGCCTCCTCGGCTCCCTCGCCTACGCGCTGGTGACCCTCGCCGTCAGCGTGCTGCACATCCGTGAGACCGCGAGGTCCGCGGGGGTCGGGGCGGGCCGGGCGCTGCACACGGCGATCGTGCCGCTGACCGCGGGTCTCGTCGCGCTCGCACCACTGGCCTTCGCGCTGCTGCTGTTCCCCACCTACGTGCGGGGTTTCCTCCCGGGCTGACGCCCGTGGCTGCCCGGTGCCCCGCCCGGAACGTCCCACCCCTCACCGACGAGAACGAGGTGCCCGATGCCCGAAACGGTCCTGGTGACCGGTGGCGCCGGCTTCATCGGCAGCCACACCTGTGTCGAACTGCTCGCCCACGGCCACGAGGTCGTCGTCGTCGACAACCACGTCAACAGCTCCCCGCACGCCCTGGACCGGATCGCCAAGACCGCGGGGAGGCCCCTCGCCGCCGCCTACCGGGCCGACGTGCGCGACCGGCAGGCCCTCGCGCGCGTGTTCGCCGCCCATCAGGTGGACGCGGTCATCCATTTCGCCGCCCACAAGGCGGTCGGGGAGTCGGTGGCACGGCCGGTCGAGTACTACGACACGAACGTGGGCGGCACCTGCGCACTGCTGTCGGTCATGCACGAGCACGCCGTCCGCCGGCTGGTGTTCTCCTCGTCGTGCTCCGTCTACGGCGACGCGCGGACGGTGCCCCTGACCGAGCGGAGCCCGGTGGCGCCCACCAACCCCTACGCCCGCACCAAGCTGACGTGCGAGCGGATCCTGGAGGACGTCTGCGCCCACCTGACGGACCTGAAGGTGCTCGCCCTGCGCTACTTCAACCCGGTCGGAGCCCACCCCGGCGGCCTGCTCGGCGAGGACCCGCAAGGCGTCCCCGACAACGTCATGCCCTACGTCGCCCAGGTCGCCGTGGGCCGACGGGAGAAGCTGAGCGTCTTCGGGGACGACTACCCCACGCCGGACGGCACCGGCGTGCGGGACTACATCCACGTCATGGACGTCGCCGAGGGACACCGGGTGGCCCTTGAGCACCTGGACGACCACACCGGCATGCGGGTGTTCAACCTGGGCACCGGCACCGGCACCTCCGTACTGCAACTGGTCGCCGCCTTCGGTGAGGCGAGCGGCCGCCCCCTTCCCTACCAGGTCGTCGACCGCAGACCCGGCGACGTCGCCGAGCTCGTCGCCGACGCGAGCGCGGTGGCCGAGGCCTGGGGCTGGACCACCACACGTGACCTGGCCGCCATGTGCCGTGACGCCTGGCGGTTCCAGGAACTCAACCCCCACGGCTATGCCCGCTGACCCGTCGGCGTCGGCGGCCCACGACAGGAGAACCCCATGCGGTTGACCGTCATCGGTACGGGCTACCTCGGAGCCGTGCACGCCGCGTGCATGGCGGACGTCGGCCACGACGTCCTCGGTGTCGACACCGACAGCGGGAAGATCGCGGCACTGGCGGCGGGCCGGGCGCCGTTCTTCGAACCCGGCCTGCCGGAGATCCTCGTCAGGAACACGCGGGCCGGGCGGCTGCGTTTCACCACCTCCCTCAAGGAGGCGGCCGACTTCGCCGACGTGCACTTCGTGTGCGTCGGCACACCGCAGCGGGCCGGCTCCCTCGCCGCCGACCTGCGCCATGTCGAGGCGGTCGTCGACGGACTGGCGCCGCTCCTCACCCGCGACAGCCTGATCGTCGGCAAGTCGACCGTGCCGGTGGGCACCACCCGCACGCTCGGCCGCAGGGTGACAGCACAGGTCCGCCCCGGCGTCGCCGCCGAGATCGCCTGGAACCCGGAGTTCCTGCGTGAGGGATTCGCCGTCCAGGACACGCTGCGCCCCGACCGGCTGGTCGTGGGGGTCACCTCGCCGCACGCCGACCGGACACTGCGCGAGGTCTACGCGCCGATGCTGCGGGCCGGTGTCGCCTACGTCAGCACCGATCCGGCCACCGCGGAACTGGTGAAGGTCGCCGCCAACTCCTTCCTGGCGACGAAGATCTCGTTCATCAACGCGATGGCGGAGGTGTGCGACGCCTCCGGTGCCGACGTGGTGACCCTGGCCGACGCCCTCGGCCATGACCAGCGCATCGGGCGGGCGTTCCTGTCCGCCGGCCTCGGGTTCGGCGGCGGCTGTCTGCCCAAGGACATCCGCGCGTTCCTCGCCCGGGCCGAGGAACTCCAGGTGGGGGAGGCGGTGTCCTTCCTGCGCCAGGTGGACCGCATCAACCACCGGCAGCGTCGGCGGACGGTCGACCTGGCCCGTCATCTGCTGGGCGGCGAGTTCGCCGGACGGCGGGTCGCGGTGCTGGGCGCCACCTTCAAGCCCGACAGCGACGACGTGCGGGACTCACCGGCACTGGCCGTCGCCGCCGAGATCGTCGCGCAGGGCGCCGACGTACGCGTGCACGATCCGGAAGGCATCGACAACGCGCGCGCGGCGCTGCCCGGTCCGGCCTACTGCACGGACGTCATGGAGGCGTGCCGCGAGGTGGATCTGGTGCTGCACCTGACCGAGTGGCGCCAGTACCGCGCGCTCGACCCGGTGAAGCTGTCCGAGGTGGTCCGGGCACCGCGGATGGTCGACGCCCGCAACGCCCTGGACCCGGTGGTCTGGCGGGCGGCCGGCTGGCACGTCCGCGCCCTGGGACGCCCGGCCTCCGTTCCGCCGCCGGGCCCGGGCGACCTGCGGGTGACGATCTCTCAGGCGGCCGGACCGGCCTGCACGGCGCCCACACCGGGCGATCCGCTCAGCGGCGCTCCGAAGTAGTCCACCCGCCCGGGGTCGATCCCCACGGCCCGCAGGTCCACGGCGGCATCGGCCAGCGCGTGGGCGCACCGCGCCGCGAGTGCGCCGCGCGTCGGTCCGCTGCCGCGCAGGTCCGGGCCGGCCGCGGCGAGCGGGACCGGGACGAGGCAGGGGTCCCGGTCGGTGCCGGTGACCCGCGCCCCGAGCATCTCCTGACGCGTCTCCTGGCGCCAGACGGCCAGGTCGTCGTACGCGCGACCGCCCCACAGCAGCGCCCAGTCCCCTGAGCTGTGGTAGTCGTTGCCCTGCATCAGCACGGCCGAGGCGGCCAGGGCCCCCGGCGCCGCGACGACCGGCGAACCGTCCGTGACGAACAGGTTGTTGCGCACGGTGATGCGGCGCAGGCTGGGTTCGAGCCGGAGCGCCGGCGCGCGGACGGGGCCGTTCGCCGTGGTCAGCACCGTGTTCTGGTAGACCGCGAGGTCGCTGACCCGTGTTCCGAACGCGACGATGCCGCCGTACTGCGGAAGCTTGCGGCTGTCGTCGTGGCTGATGTTGTACCGGATCGTGTTGCCCGTGTGCGCCGCGTTGGGGGCGGCGGAGTACGCCAGGAAACCCGCACCGTCGTTCCCGTGGGACAGGTTGTACTGCATCACCGAGTGGGACACGTTGTTGTCGAGGCCGAACCCGCCGCCGTCCACCGTGGAGCCGGTGTGGTTGCCGTAGGAGACGTTCCTCTGCAGCGTCATCCGCGTCGAGTCGTACGTCCAGATGCCTTCGGGGCCCTCGACGGCGTCCGGCGAGGACGAACGCCCGTTGTCGTGGCTGACGGACCGCTCCACCGTGCCCCGGCGGACACTGCCGAGGACGATGCCGCTGCCGGTGTTGCGGCCGGACGCCCTCGGGTCTCCGACATTGCGGTACGCCGCCACCCTCGACACCGTCACCTCGTCGTGCGCGTAGGCGGGCGCGTCCGCGGAGAAGGGAGGGCCGTCCGCCACGAGACCGGCGTCCTGGTTGTCGTGCAGCGAGCAGTCGCTGATCACCACATTGCGGAAACCCGACGCCTCGGTGCCGCCGTGCAGCCGGATGCCGTTGCGGAAGCCCGACACCTCGACCCCCGCGACCCGGACGTACGGCAGTTTCCGGTCGCCGGGCAGATCGCTGACGAAGGCGAGGCCGTCCTGCGACCGGTAGGACGCGCCGTCGCCGACGAGGCGCAGGTCGCGCACGACGACTCCGCTCGTGTTGTGCACCTCGATGGCTCGGGTGCCGCGGGCCGCGATCGTCGCACGACCCGCTCCGTAGGAGTCGATCACGACCGGCTTGCGGGTGTTCCCGGCGTCCCCCTGACCGATGCTCAAGCGGCCCGGGAAACGTGCGCCTGCCTTCAGCCGCAGCCGGTCGCCCGGCTTCAGCCGCAAGGCGTCGGCACGGCCGAGCGTGCGCCAGGCGGTCTTCGGCGTCCGGCCGTCCTCGCTGTCGTCTCCTTGAGGACTGAGATAGAACGTCCGTCCGTCCTTCGGGTTCTCCAGCACGGGCACGTACGGGGCGGGCATGGCGCACCCGGCCACCAGCACCGCCGTCGCGCACAGGCCGGCCGCGGCACTTCGCCGCAGCAGCCCGGCGACCGCCCCGGTACCTCTCCTGCCGGCCGGGCGCTGCAAGCCGGTGACTCCGTCGCCTTCGTCGCGGTGACGCAACATCGCTCCTGTCTGCTCGATGGCCGAGCGGACCCCGGTTCGCAGAGGCCGCAGACGTTCACCCTGACGTGCGAACCCGCTACCGTCGGGCCAGCACGCGGAGTTCGGCCCAAGACATGCCTGATTGGCCGCCTGCCGATGCCGCGCACGGGGACAGGGACAGGGACGGAAACAGGGGCAGGGGCCGGGTCCTGAGACGGCCGGTACGGATCCCCCGCCGCCCCGGGGACGCTCCGGAGGCAGGTGTGCGGCATGATGACGATCATGTCCTCGCTGTTCCGACCGGTCCTGGAGCGTATCGCCGCCGAGATCGAACGGACCCCCGGCCGCGGCCGGCCCGCCGGCTACATCCCGGCGCTCGCGGCCTGCGACCCGCGCAGCTTCGGCATGGCCGTGGCCGAGCTGGACGGCACGGTGTACGGGGTGGGGGACTGGCGGGAGCCGTTCTCCACGCAGTCCATCACCAAGGTCTTCACCCTCGCCCTGGACCTGGCCCGCGAGGGCGACGAACTCTGGGAGCACGTGGGCCGCGAGCCCTCCGGCAACCCCTTCAACTCCCTGGTCCAGCTGGAGTACGAGAACGGCATCCCGCGCAACCCGTTCATCAACGCGGGCGCCCTGGTGGTCACCGACCGCCTCCACACCCGTACCGGGGACGCGGCCGGCGAGCTGCTGGCCTTCCTCCGCTCGGAGTCCGGCAACGCCACCCTGGACTTCGACCAGGAGGTCGCCGCGTCCGAGTCCGCGCACGGTGACCGCAACGCCGCCCTGGCCCACTTCATGGCGTCGTACGGGAACATCGACAACCCCGTCCCGGTCCTGCTCGACCAGTACTTCCGGCAGTGCTCCCTCAGGGCCTCCTGCGCCGACCTGGCCCTGGCCACCACGTTCCTGGCCCGGCACGGCGTGCGCGCCGACGGCACGCGGCTGCTCACCCAGAGCCAGGCCAAGCAGGTCAACGCGGTGTTGCTGACCTGCGGCACGTACGACGCGGCGGGTGACTTCGCCTACCGGGTGGGTCTGCCCGGCAAGAGCGGGGTGGGCGGCGGCATCATCGCCGTGGTGCCGGGGCGCTGCACGCTGTGTGTGTGGAGCCCGGGTCTGGACGAGCGGGGCAACTCGGTGGCCGGGGTCGCGGCCCTGGACCGCTTCACCACCCTGACGGGAGTGTCGGTGTTCTGACCGGCGTCCGGTGCGCGCGCGTCCGGCGGCATCGCCTCACGTGCCGGTCACAGGCGGCCCCCACCCGGAGATGAGCGCGTTCCTTTCCGGCCGCCCGACTCCGCGCCGGACATCCGCAGGTCGCGGGAGCCCTGTAGGCGGTGCTGTGCACCAGCGTGGTCCGGCTGTGGTACGACGGCGTGTCCGGCGCCGGCGGTTTCCTCGGCGGCACCGCCCGCACGTGGCGCACGCTCGGTCGGCTGCCGTGGCGGCCGTGGCTGCCGTCGGTCAACTCCGCACCGGACGGCCGGCGATGGCCCGCAGCGCCAGGGCGACGACACCGGCACCGAGCCCGGCGGCACCCGCGATCACCCCCGTCTCCCGCCAGCCGGGCCCGTCGCCCGGGACGGTCGGCACCGCCGCCGCCGGCAGTCCGGCCGGACCGGCGTGCGGCACGGCCCGCAGCGCGTCGAGCGACCCCACCGGGTCGACCCGGCCGTCGGCGGCGAAGCCCCAGTCGAGCAGGTTCCGGGCCTCCTCGTACACGGCGAAGCCGCCGCCCGCCTGAGGGTTCATCACGGTCACGACGAGCGTGCGCCCGCCCCGGCGGGCGGCGGCGACCAGCGTGTGGCCGGCCTTGCTGGTGTAGCCGTTCTTGACGCCGACCAGTCCCGGGTACCGCCGCACACCGTCCTCGCCGGTCAGCAGCCGGTTGGTGTTCCGGATGGGGTACGACCATCCGCCGCCGCCCGGGAACCGGGCCTCGACCGTGCCGCAGTACCGCGCGAACTCCGCGTTGCGCAGCCCCGCCCGGCCGAAGACGGCGAGGTCGTACGCCGAGGACACCTGGCCCGGCGCGTCGTACCCGTCCGGCGACAGCACGCGGGTGTCACGGGCGCCGAGCGCACGGGCCTTGGCCTGCATCCGGGCGGCCGTGGACCGCCAGCCGCCGCTCAGCTCGGCCAGTACGCGCACGGCGTCGTTGCCGGAGTTGAGGAAGACTCCGCGCCACAGGTCGGAGACCCGGTACGTGCGGCCCTCGGCGACCCCGACCAGGCTGCTGCCGGAGCCGATCCCGGTCAGCTCGTCCTCGTCGACCGTGTGCCGGATGCCGCGCGGGAGGACCGGCAGCACGGTGAGGGCGAACAGGGTCTTCAGGGTGCTGGCGGGCGGCAGTCTGCGGTGCGCGTCGTGCGCCGCGAGCACCTCGCCGGTGCGGGCGTCGGCCACCAGCCACGACAGCGCGGAGACGTCCGGCACCTCGGGCGCTCCGGCGCGCGCCCGGACCTGGGTGCCGGAGCGGTACAGCAGGGCGGGCTGCGGGGCCGCCACCCGGGGCGCGCCGGGCGTAGCGGGGTCCGCCCCGGCACCGGCCGCCACGGCGGCGGGCGCGAGCGCGAGCAGGCCCGCGACACCGAGCACGCAGGCGGACGCGGCAACCCGAGAAGTACATCCGATGGTCATACCGCAAACGTAGGAACGGACCCGCCGTACACGGCGGTGCCCCGGCCGAGAGGGGCCGGCGAGCACCCGGATGCCGCACGTCGTGTCGGCACGTCGTGTCGGCGGGGCGGTGTCGGGGCGGTCTGGGGGCGGCTCGTCAGCCGGACGGCAGCGTCGGCCGGACGCGGTGCAGGAAGGCCGCGTTGTCCGGGGTCTCGCGCATCCGCTCCAGCAGGGTCTCCAGGTTGGTCTGGCCGTCCCGGTTCAGCAGGGCCCGGCGCAGACCGTGGACGACGGCCAACTCGGCCGGGGGCAGCAGGAGTTCCTCGCGGCGCGTGCCGGAGAGGTTGATGTCGAGGGCCGGGAAGACCCGGCGGGAGGCGAGGTCGCGGCTGAGGCGCAGCTCCATGTTGCCGGTGCCCTTGAGCTCCTCGAAGTAGAAGTCGTCGGCGCGGGAGCCGGTCTCCACCAGGGCGGTGGCGAGGATGGTGAGGGAGCCGCCTTCCTCGGCCAGCCGGGCGGCGCCGAAGAACCGCTTCGGGCCGATCAGCGCGGTCGCGTCGACGCCGCCGCTGAGGGTGCGGCCACCGGCGGCGGCCGCGTTGTTGTGGGCCCGGCACAGCCGGGTGAGGGAGTCGAGGAGGATGACGACGTCCTCGCCCGCCTCGACGAGCCGCTTGGCCCGCTCGATCACGAGCTCGGCGAGGGCGATGTGCTGTCTGGGGCTCTGGTCGAAGGTCGAGGCGTACACCTCGCCGCGCACGGAGCGCCGCATGTCGGTGACTTCCTCGGGACGCTCGTCGAGCAGCACCACCATCAGCCGGGCCTCGGGGTGGTTGCCGGCGACGGCCGCCGCCAGCTGCTGGAGCATCACGGTCTTGCCGGTCTTGGGCGGGGCCACGATGAGCCCGCGCTGCCCCTTGCCGACGGGAGCGATCAGATCGGTCACCCGGCCGGTCAGCCCGGCCGCCCGGTGTTCGAGACGGAGCCGCTCCCGGGGGTGCAGCGGTGTCAGGTCCCGGAAGTGACGACGAGTCCGCTGCTCCTGGGGACCGCGTCCGTTGATCCGGGCGATCTCGGTCAGGGCGCGCTGGGTGCCGCGTACGCCGTCGACGAGGTCGCCCTTGCGCAGGCCGTACCGGCGGACGAGCTGGGGAGGGACCTGGAGGTCGGTGGGCGAGGGCAGCAGGGCCGGGGAGCGCAGGTACCCCTTCCCGTGCGCGTCGATGTCGAGGACACCGGTGGCGGCCCGGGCGGGGAGCTGCTGCTGGACCGGAGGGTGGTCGAGTGTGGTGGTCATGCGGGGGTCCTTTCGAGGACGGATGGTGCGGGGGACCTGCGGGAGAAGGAAGGGGAGGAGCCGCGAGGGGAGGCGGAACGAGAGCACGCCTCGGCGGCGGGAACAGCACCTCGGGTACGGCGGGAGAGCCTTCGACGAGGTGGCGCTGGGAAGTCGATGTGCCTGCCGTGAAGCGGCGGGGAGTTCGACTGTCAGAAGAGAACTGGCACCGGCGCCCGGAAGACGGGCGTACACAAGTGCTAGCCGTACCGTACCACGGAGTGCGCGGTCACGTCTGTGAGATGGACCCGGCGGGCGGACGGCCGGCCGGTCCCGCCATGGTCAACGCGTCGCGGACGCCTTCTGTTCCGTCCACCCGCAGGCGGTGGACCCACGCTCGGGATCGAGGCCGTGGACGGGCGTGAACACCAGTCCACGAACTCCCGACGGGCGTGGCGCTCACCCCGTCTGCGTCTGCGCCTCCTCGGCGATCCGGTCGAACTGGGCGCCCATCGCCGCCGCCAGGGCCTGGGCGCCCGACAGCGGGCGGACCATGACCGTGAACGCGTCGATCAGGCCGTCCTCGTCGAGGTGGATGAAGTCGCAGCCGCTGAGTTCGCGGTCCCCCACCCGGGCCGTGAACACCAGCGCGTGGTCGCGGCCGTCCGAGCCGCTCAGCTCCCGCACGTAGCGGAAGTCCTCGAAGACCTGTACGACAGCGCGCAGGATCGCCGCGGTGATCGCCTTGCCGGCGTACGGCTTGAACACCACCGGGCTCGTGAAGACGACGTCCTCGGCCAGCAGCGCCACGGCGGCGTCGAGGTCGCCCGCCTCGACCGCCTCGCGGAATGCGCGCATCGGATCCTCCATAGTCAATTAGTTCAATAGGTGTGGAGTAGATTATTCACCTGCTGTTAGCGTGTCCACATGTCGCTGAAGTACGCCGTTCTCGCCGCCCTGCTGGAGGGCGAGGCCTCGGGCTACGAGCTGTCCAAGGTCTTCGACGTGTCCCTCGCGAACTTCTGGCCCGCCACACCCCAGCAGCTCTACCGGGAACTGGAGCGCCTCGCGGGGGACGGGCTGGTCGAGGCCAGGACGGTGCACCAGGAACGCCGCCCGAACAAGCGCATGTTCACGCTCACCGAAGCCGGCCGGCGGGAACTGGACGCCTTCGCCGTGGCGCCGACCAGGCGGCCGGCCGCTCTCCGCGACGAGTTCCTGATCAAGATCCAGGCGATGGACGGGACCGACCCGGAGGCGACCCGCGCCCTGGTCGAGGAACGCAGGGCCTGGGCGCGCGGAAAGCTCGGCCGCTACGAACGTGTGCGCGAGCGGCTCCTCGCCGGGCGGACGGAGGAGGAGTACCTGCGGGAGTCCGACCGGATCGGTCCGTATCTGACGCTCATGGGAGGCATCGCCTTCGAGACGGAGAACGTCCGCTGGTGCGAGCGCGTACTCGCGGTCCTCGGGCAGCGGGCTCCCCTAAGCTGACGCGGATGTTCAGCCCCGAAGGCCCCCGGCTCCGCGAACTCGCCGTGCAGGCGCTGTCGTCCGTCGAACGCGGCTACGACCTGCTCGCCCCGAAGTTCGACCACACCCCCTTCCGCACGCCCGACTCGGTGCTCGACGCCGTCGCCTCGGCGCTGGGCGGCATGGGCCCCTTCGACGCCGGGCTCGACCTGTGCTGCGGCACCGGCGCCGGGGTCGGCGTGCTGGCCCGGGTGTGCCGGCGCCAGGTGACCGGGGTCGACTTCAGCACCGGCATGCTCCAGGTCGCCCGGGAACGCGTCCGGCCGCCCGGCCCGCACGTCTCCTGGGTGCGCGCGGACGCCCGCGCCCTGCCGTTCGGTCCGGCCTTCGACCTCGTGGTGAGCTTCGGGGCGTTCGGGCACTTCCTGCCGCGTGAACTGCCAGGGCTGTTCGCCCAGGTCCACTCGGTCCTGCGGCCGGGCGGCTGCTTCGCCTTCCCCGTGGTGGCCCCGCCGCGCCCCGCGTCCCGCGCCTACTGGATGCTGCTGGTCTTCGACGCGGTGATGCGGGTGCGCAACGCCGTGTGGCGGCCGCCGTTCGTCATGTACTACCGGGCCTTCCGGACGGGGGACGTACGACGGGAGCTGGAACGCGCCGGATTCCGGGTCGAGTTCCAGGCCCTGCCCCAGTTCGGGCGGCGACGGGACGGCAGCCCACGGGTCCGGATGGTCGTGGCCCGCAGACTGCCGTAGCGGTACGCCCTGCCGAAAGGCGCAGCGGCGCACGGACTCCAGGGCCGTGCCCGCGACGTCCCGGCGGCCCTGGCCGCTGGCCAGGGCATCGCCCAGGCGGACCGCGGTCGGGGTTCCCGGTGCCGGCCTTCGCCTCCGTCCACGGGGTGAGGTTCCCGTGGCCGCCTGGAACAGCGGTGCGCCGGACGCCGGTGAGGTCACAGCACGCGGTACAGGGCGTCGATCAGCGCCATCTTCCGCGGGTCGTCGGCTATATGGGGCCCCATGCGGTTCATCACATAGCCCAGTGACACGCCCGCCTCCGGATCGGCGAGACCGCACGAGCCGCCGAAGCCGTCGTGGCCGAAGGCGCGCGGGTTCGGCCCGTACGAGCCGTTCGATCCGCTCAGCCACAGCCCGAGCCCGGCCTCCGTCTCGCTCGGGAAACCGGCGCCCAGCACCAGGTCCCGGCAGCGGCCCTGCCCCTCGCGGACCCGCTCGGCGGCCTCCGGGGACAGGACGCGGTGCCCGTCGTACGATCCCCGGCCCGCGAAGACGCCGTAGAGCGCGGCGACGGCCCGTGCGGTGCCGTGGCCGTTCGCGGCGGGGATCTCCGCGGCCCGCCACTCGGGCGTACCGGCCGCGGCCGCGCCCACCCCCGGGTTGGTCACGGCGGCGATCGCGGCGGGCGCCAACTGGCTCAACACGGCTGCCTGTTCGCTGGTCGCGGCGATGGGCGGCTGCACCAGCTCGGTCGCCCGTCCGGCTTCCTTCTCCGGCAGCCCGATGGTGAAGTCGATGCCGAGCGGCCCGGTCACCTCCCGCTCCAGGAACGCGCCGGGCAGCAGCCCCGAGATGCGCCGGACGACCTCCCCGACCAGGAAGCCGTACGTCAGCGCGTGGTACCCGGACCGGGTCCCCGGCTCCCACCAGGGCTCCGTCGCGGCCAGCCGCTTCGTCGTCAGCTCCCAGTCGCACAGCTGGGCGAGCGAGTGCGGCTCACGCAGGCCGGAGAGTCCGGCCCGGTGCGACAGCAGATGCCGGACGAGGACGTTCTCCTTGCCCGCCGCGGCGAACTCGGGCCAGTAGGCGGCCACCGGCGCGTCGAAGTCGAGCAGGCCGCGGTCCGCGAGGATGTGGGCGCACAGCGCGACCGGCCCCTTCGTCGTCGACCACACGTTGACCAGCGTGTCCCGCTCCCAGGGGCGGGTGCCCCGCGCGTCGGCCCACCCGCCCCACAGGTCCACGACGGTCTCGCCGTCGACCGTCACGGTGACCGCGGCACCGAGTTCCCCGCGGTCCCGGAAGTTCTCCTCGAACGCCGTCCGCACCGCGGCGAAGCGTGCGTCGCAGTGGCCGTGCGGCTGGGGCGCGTGCTGGGACATGGACCCTCCGTCGTCCGCCGAAAGCCCGGCTCGCTGGGCGCGGACCGGGCTTCCTGAACATACCGACTGGTCGGACGGGAGGGAAGGTGCCCGATGTCCTCCACGGAAGACCTCACGGGAGGAACAACGGGCCCGCCGGGTCATGGTGCCCTGCCACCGAGGGCCGGACCCCTCAGGCGTACGACCGCAGCCAGCGCAGCTTGGCCGCCTCCTGGAAGGGACCGCCGCCCTCGTGGTCGTTGAAGTCGTACACCTCGATCGCCTTGTCGTCGCCGCCCCAGGCGTTGAAGGCCGCGAAGACGGTGGAGGGCGGACAGGTCTGGTCCTCCAGGGCCGCCGAGAACAGCGCCGGGGCGCGCCCACGGGAGGCGAAGTGCACGCCGTCGAAGTAGGAGAGGGTACGCAGGGCCTCCTCGGTGTGCCCGCGGTGCGTCTTGAGGTAGAGGCCGATCTCCCGGTACGGGTGACGGTCGGTCAGCCTCGCCGCGCGCGGGTAGTCACACAGGAACGGCACGTCGGGAGCGACCGCCGTCAGATCCGGGAGCAGGCCGCCGACCGCGATCGAGATGCCGCCGCCCTGGCTGGCACCGAGGACGACCGTGCGCGCGGGATCGGCCAGCGGATGCGAACGAGCCGCCTCCACCGCCCGCACCCCGTCCGTGAACACCCGCCGGTAGTAGTAGTTCTCGGGGGCGTCGATGCCCCGGGTCATGAAGCCGGGGTACGAGGGAGCGCCGCCCACCGGGTCCGCGGTGCCGCCACCGCCGCCCCAGGCGCTGCCCTGGCCCCGGGTGTCCATCACGAAGTGCGCCCGGCCCGTGGACGCCCACAGCAGATGCTCGTGCGGCAGCCCGCGCCCACCGCCGTACCCCACGAACTCCACGACCAGCGGCACCGGCGCGGAGACCTCGGCGGGGATCGTGAACCAGCCCTTCACCGGGTGCCCGCCGAACCCGGCGAACGTCACGTCGTAGACCTTCACCGTGGCCAGGCCCGTGTCGACGAGTTCGAAGCGGGCGTCCAGATCGTGTGCGCGGGCCTCCGTGAGCGTCTTGGACCAGAACGCGTCGAAGTCCTCGGGCTCGGTCGACGCGCTGCGGTACTCCCGGAGTTCGTCGAGGGGAAGGTCGAACAGGGCCATGTGGGACCGCCTTTGCGAAGAGTGAGTGCGGATGATCACACCGTACGTGGGTGGTCCGATGTCTCGCCAGGTCTTTGCCGCGCTCCGCACCACGACGGCGCCATGGGCCGGCCCCCGAGGCGCCGGGCGACGGGCTGGAACCGCTGGTCAGGGCGCGGAGCTGCTCGGTGGTGGCGGGGGAGCGGGAGATCCCGGGGGTCCGGGCGGCTGGCACGGTGGTCGGGTCACCGGCGTCGAAGCCTCGGGGGGCGAGCCCGACGGCCTCGACCGGCCGACGCGGCGGGCGGATGGCGGGTGTGGCCGGACGTCACGCCCGGCGGCGTGTCCACTGCGGCTCGGTGAGGGCCCAGTCGCGTTCCCACTCGGCCATCCTGCGGCGGTCGGCCGTGGAGCGGACGACGGCATGGGCGAGCAGGACGACGGCGACCGCGCTCCCCGTGGCGAACGCGCCGATGCCGACGGCGTGCCGCCAGACCGCGGTGCCGTCCGGGGGCGGGGCCACGCTCCGGCCGCGGGAGTCGAACCACACGTCGAGCGTGTCTCCCCGTTGCGTCCCCGCCGGCACGCGCGTCGTGGCCGTCCGCGGTTCGCCGCCGGGCTCGGCCCAGCGCACCGCCACCCGGTACGTGTGCTCCCGGCCGCCCACCGACGGCAACGCGTCCGACGTCCTGCCCACCACCTCCGCGCGCACGCGCTGGCGATCGGCCCGCTGCTCCACGGCGACCGCGCGCGCCTCGTCATGGGCCCACCGGCCCGCCACCGCCCCGGCCAGGGGTGCGCCCACGGCCAGCAGCACCGCGACGGCCAGCACCGTCCACGCCTCGACGACATCCGACCGGCGCCGCAACGGATTGCGCCGCCAACGCCAGCCGCGCACCCGGATTCGCATGTCGACCTCCGCACCGCGCACACCTGCGAGCGCCCACACGGATCTAGTACCCCTCCACCGGAGAGGTTCACCCACAGCCCAACCGAGGGCCGTCGGTGCGGAGTGCCCGGCCGGAGACCGGCGGAACGCCGGGGTGGAACGGAGGCGGGGAACCAGCCACGTGGGACCGGCCCTCCTCTGTCAGCCGAAGCGTTCGATCCGGATACGGTCCACGGGCTGACCGGCCGCGACGAGCAGCCGTGAGGCGTGTTCGGCGAAGGCGTTGGAACCGCACACATAGGCCTCCCACCCACCAGGAGGCTGCTCGGCCAGGAGCGGCGCCACATGTGCGGCCGCCATACGTCCCACCGGTGCGCCCTCCGGCGCACTCCGCGTGAACACGGGCGTCGTCTCCGCGCCCAACTCCCGGGCGTAGATGAGCTCCTCGGGGCTGCGCGCCGACACCAGCATCCGCAGCGGCACGGACAGACCGCGCGCCCGGTGGTGCCGCACCATCGACATCAGCGGTACGACGCCGGAGCCGGCGCCGACCAGCAGCGCGGGCCGGTCACCGGGCCACGCGAAGAAGCCGCTCAGCGGGCCGCGCACCTCGACCTCGTCCCCGGGCCGGGCCACCGAGTGGAACCAGCCGGAGACCTCACCGCCCTCGACATGGTCCAGGGTCAGCTCGATGTGGCCGGAGTCGTCCGGCGCGGACGCGATCGAGTAGTGGCGCTGGGCCACATAGCCGTCCCCGGCGGACAGCCGCAGCATCAGGTGCTGGCCGGGCAGATGCCCCGCCCAGGCGGGCACCGCGAAGCGGAACGTCGAAGCGTGCGGGGTCTCGCGGCGGATCCCGGTGAGCGTGGCGGTCTGCCACACCGCGGCGGCCCGGTTGCTCACGGCGATCCGCCCCGGCACGGCGAACCGGGTCGGGGGAGTGAAGGCGGGGGAGGCCGACGTCTCAGTCACCGGAGTACCGCTGCTCCTCCCAGGGGTTGCCCCGGGCGTGGTAGCCGTTCTGCTCCCAGAAACCCGGCTCGTCGTGGTCGAGGAGGCGCAGGCCCGCGATCCACTTGGCGCTCTTCCAGAAGTACAGGTGCGGCACCAGCAGCCGGGCCGGCCCGCCGTGCTCGGACGGCAGCGGCTTCCCGTCGTACTCCCAGGCGATCCAGGCCCGTCCGCCGGTGAGGTCGGCGAGCGGGAGGTTCGTGGTGTAGCCGGTGTGCGAGTAGGCGACGGCATGTGTGGCGGACCCATGGGGCCGCACCACAGCCAGGAACGCGTCCAGCGACACGCCCCCGAACCGCACGCCGAACTTCGACCAGCTGGTCACACAGTGGATGTCCCCCTCGTAGGCGGACGCCGGCAGCGCGTGCGCCTCGTCCCAGTCCCAGGTGCGCGGCTGCTCCACCAGTCCGTCGATGCGGAAGGTCCAGTCGGCCGGCGCCAGGTCGGGGGTGACCTCCGCGGACAGGACGGGCCAGTCCTCGCCGGCGTCGTACTGTCCTGGCGGCAGCCTCGGATTGTCGACGCGGGCGCGTCCGGTGAAGCCTCGGGTGACGTTCATGCGGTTCCAGCGTGGCGACGGGAGTGATTCCTTACGCGGTCAACCGTACGTGCATGTCAGCGGTGCCGGGTCCCCGGGCCGGCCGGCGCTCGTGAAGACCGTATGAACTCTCCGGCCCGCGGGGAATACCCGAGCGCCGATCCTCCTTGCCGACTGGTGCCGCGTCCGGTGGCCCGTACACGGGGATGGCGGCGGCCAGCGGTGTGCCGGCGACAGCGAAGGAGTGTGGAGCAGTGCCCAAGGCGTACGCCTTCACGCGGTACGACGGCCCGGAGACCGAGGCGCGCGCCGAGGCGGACCGGCTCGTCCCGGGCTCCGGGCGGATCCTGGTGGCGGCGGGTGCCGAGGTCGCCCCGGTCACCTGGGTCATCACCCCGGTCGCCCGATGAGCACGGACGTACCGGAGACCAGGGACGTACCGGAGTCCTCGGCGGTACCGGCGACCACGGACCGGGCGCGGACCGGTGGCCGGCCGCGCAGCGGCCCCGCCCCGCACGTCCTCGATCACCCGGCCCGGGCCGCGCTGACCGGACCGCACGCCCGTTTCGCGGAGCGGCGCGGGCGGGTGCTGCGCTATCCCGTCGACGTCACGCCGTGGCTGGCGCTGCCCGACGAGCCCGACGCCGACGACTGGGCGGACGTCGCGGCGCTCGCGGACGCCGGCGGCGAGGTTCCGCTGCTGGGATTCCAGGGGCAGATCCCCGACGGCTGGGAGTTCACGTTCCGGATGGAGGGGCTGCAGTTCGTGGACGACGGACTGGCCACCGCCCCGGATCCGGAGGCGGTCGTGCTGGGCCCGGCCGACGTGCCCGAGATCCTCGGCCTGGTCGCCCGCACCCGACCCGGCCCTTTCCTGCCACGCACCATAGAACTCGGCACCTACCTGGGCATACGCCGTGACGGCGCCCTCGTCGCCCTGGCGGGGGAGCGACTGCGTCCGCCCGGCTGGACCGAGATCAGCGCGGTCTGCACCGACCCCTCCGTCCGTGGCCAGGGCCTCGCGACCCGGCTGACCCTCGCCGTCGCCCACGGCATCCGGGAGCGCGGCGAAATCCCCTTCCTGCACACCGGCGCGGGCAACACCGACGCCGTCCGCCTCTACGAGTCCCTCGGTTTCCGGCTGCGCCGCACGACGGCCTTCGGGACGGCCCGGGTGCCGCGCCGGCTGCCGGAGGGGCGCGGCGCCGTACCGGTGCCGTAGGGCGGTGCACGGCGTGGCCCGAACGCTCAGGCGTCCTCGGCCCCGGCGTCGCCCGACCACGCGTTGTAGCGCAGAAGACAGGCGGCGAAGCGCTCCAGATCCTCCGCCGGCCAGTCCGCGAGCCGTTCCCGCACGGCGGCGCGTCGCCGGACGGTGACCTGGGCGAGGATGCGCCGGCCGGCCTCCGTGAGGTGCAGGACGTGCACCCGGTGGTCCTCCGGGGCGCGGCGCCGCTCGACGAGCCCGGCCCGCTCCAGGGCGGTCACCTGGCGGCTGACGGTGGACTTGTCCAGGGAGTAGTGAGCGGCCAGGTCGGTGGCACGGCAGCCGTCGCTCTCCTCCAGGTGCCCGAGCAGGGTGTACGACACCAGCGACAGCTCGGGGTGCATGCGCCCGGCGGACGCCCTGGCCCGGCGGGCGAACGCCGTCATCTCGCGCTGGATGGTCTCCACCGCCGCTTCGGCCGCGTACACGTCCACGGAACCTCCTCAGGCCACTGGTTGCATAGTACAACTGGGATGAGCGGGCCGTCCGTGGCCGGGCGTTGGGGTAATGTGACCGTCCGGCTGCGGGCGGTCCCAGCCGGATGTGCCGAGGAGGTGAGCCCCATCACCGCTGTGTCAGGTCGGGTGCTCTCTCCTCGTACCGGCGCGGATCACCGTCTGTAGGTGACCGCGGGAGCGCCCCTGCGGCTCCCGAAAGGCCTTCGGCTTCCATGCCTTCACTCTCCCCGCCCACACCTCCCTCTTCCTCGCCGTCCTCCCGAGCCTCCGTCGTGGCCGCCCTGCGGGCCGCCGGCTGTGTCTTCGCCGAGGACGAGGCCGCACTGATCCTCGCCGCCGCCCGCACCCCGGCCGAGCTCACCGGCCTGGTGGACCTCCGGGTCTCCGGCCGGCCGCTCGAACTCGTCCTCGGCTGGGCCGAGTTCCGGGGTCTGCGCATAGCGGTGGAACCCGGCGTCTTCGTGCCCCGCCGCCGTACCGAGTTCCTCGTCGACCAAGCCCTCGCCCGCGTCCCCGACGCGGCCGTCGTCGTGGACCTGTGCTGCGGCTCGGGCGCCGTCGGCGCCGCCCTGGCCGCCGCGCTCGGCCCCGTCACCCTGCACGCCGCCGACATCGACCCGGTCGCGGTCCGCTGTGCCCGCCGCAACGTCGTCGGCGCCGGCGGCCAGGTCCACACGGGCGACCTGTTCGCGGCCCTGCCCACGGGTCTGCGGGGCCGCGTCGACATCCTCGCGGCCAATGTGCCGTACGTCCCGACCGGCGAGGTCGCGCTGCTGCCCGCCGAGGCCCGTGAGCACGAACCGCTGGCCGCCCTCGACGGCGGCACGGACGGCCTGGACGTCCTGCGCCGGGTGGCGGCCGAGGCCCCCGGCTGGCTCGCGCCCGGCGGCTGCCTGCTGGTCGAGACGAGCGAACGCCAGGCCCCGGCAGCCGTCGAGGCCTTCACCCGTGGCGGTCTGGAGACCCGGCTGGCCGTGTCGGAGGAGAGGTACGCCCACGCGGTGATCGGAAAGAGGTACTAGTACCGGCTGCCAGGACCAGGTACCGGGGGGTGCCCTCGGTGGCGGTCGGGTCCCTGTGGGCCGGGCCGCCCAACACCGGAGCCGTTCCGGGGGCCGGGGGCGTCGACCGCGGGGCGCGGCGCGGGACCCGGCCGCCGAGGCGGGTGTCAGGTCGGTGCGCCGCTCCCCGAGGGGCCGGGTGTCTCCCCCTCCCGGAAGCGGTGACCGGGGATCCGGTCACGCCAGTCGCCCAGGCCCTTCTCCTCCCAGTTCCCCGACAGGACGTGCCGCGCGGTCCTGGTGCCGGCGTCGGAGCGGGTACCGACCAGGTACGCCGCGTCCCCCTTCTTCAGCGCCTCGGGGCCGGAGGTGTCCCCGTCCCCGGGGAAGACCCGCACGTCCGCACCCACGGTCCACGTCCATGTGGTCCCGTCCTCGCTCTGCACGGTGATCTGGTCGCCGTCCGCCTTCTCGACCGTGCCCCGCTGCCAGACCCGGACCACCCACGCGCCGGAGTCGCGGTCCCTGACGGTGGACTCGCCGTGCACCGCGTCGCCGCCGGGGCCCCACCACGGGCCGCGTCCGGGCCGGCCTTCAGTTCTAGT
>NZ_JBSFTY010000089.1:0-34992 GCF_053591515.1 Streptomyces sp. NPDC003011 | reverse complement strand
GCCGGTGGACGACTGCTCGGTGTGGAACGAGCCCTACGCCGACAGCATGCGCGCCACGCCGGGGGCCGGAAACGTGACGCGGGAATCAGCGCTCCGTCGTACCGCTGTCCCGGTAGGAACGACGTGCCGCTCCGGCGGCCTTGTCGGTCTGGGCGTCGTACTTGTCACCCGTCCGCTCGTCGATCACTCGCTCGGCGCCCGTCACACCCTTGTCGGCCTGGTCCGGGTGGCCCTTGGCCATGTTCTTGGCCTTGTTCGCCATGTCGCCCAGCTTGCCCATGGGATACCTCCCGCGATAGCGCGTGCGTCGTACCCGGCCGCGAGTACCCCGCGGGTCCGGTGCGAACCACCCCGGGTTCGCGGCGAGGTCCGCCCCGCGGACGGCCGCTGCCGCCGGGCCCGTCACACCCGCGCGTTCACCAGCACCGCCATGTTCCCCGCCGGGTGGCGGTTGTCGTGGATGAGCTGGTGGGCCAGACCGATCTCGTCGAAGTCGAAGGTCCGTGACAGGCAGGGGTCGACGACGCCCTGGTCGATCAGCCGGGTGACCTCCCGCGCCTCGCGGGCGCCGGCGACGTGCGATCCCTGGAGCCGCTTCTGCCGCATCCACAGGAAGCGCAGGTCCACGTCGCCGTTGTAACCGGTGGTGCCGCCGCAGATGACGACCATGCCGCCGTTGTCGCACAGGTACATGGACGTGGGGATGGTGTCGGCACCCGAGTGCTCCAGCACGATGCGCGGACTCCGGCGCTCGCCGAGCACCTCCCAGAAGCGGCGGCCGAAGGCGCGGGCGCCGGTGAGCCAACGGGCCGTCGCGGCGTCGTCGGAGGTGTCGGGCAGCCGGCCCCAGTGGTCGAACTCCCGCCGGTCGATCCACCCCTTGGCGCCCAGCTTGAGGCAGAACTCGCCGCGTTCCTCGCTGGAGACGACCGCGACCGGGATGCCGCCGACGTGCCGGACCAGCTGGATGGCGATGCAGCCCAGTCCGCCGGCGCCGCCCCAGATCAGCACCGGGTCGCCGGGGCGTACCGTGTGCGGTTCCCAGCCGAAGAGCTGACGGTAGGCGGTGGCCGCGGTGGCCATGTAGCAGGCGGCCTCCGCCCACGACAGCCGGGCCGGCTTGGGATGCAGCATGTAGTCGTCGACGACCGCGAACTGCGCGAAGGAGCCGTAGTTCTCCTCGTAGCCCCACACCCGCTGGGAGGTGGAGAAGGCCGGGTCGGCGCCCAGCCGGATGTCCTCGGCCGCCTCGTCCCACCGGCTGGCCAGGACGACCACCTCGTCGCCGAGCTTCACCCCGCGCGCGTCCTCGCCGACCGCCCACACGATCCCGGACAGGTCGGAGCCGCCGATGTGGAAGTCCTCGGTGGCGCCCGCCTTCTGCCGTGCGGCAATCACGTCGAGCGGCGAACCCAGCGCCGCCCACACGTTGTTGTAGTTGATGCCCGCCGCCATCACCTTCACCAGGACCTGTCCGCGGCCGACCGGCGGGACGTCGACGACCTCGGTGCGGAAGGCGTCGACGGGCCGGCCGTAGCGTTCACGGCGGATGAGCGAGGCGTACATCTTCTGGGGGACGGTGCCGATCTCGGGCGCGTCGCCGAGCTCGTAGAGGTCCTGGGTCGCGGTCACGCGGGGTCTCCTGAACGGTCGGGGCGTACTCGGTGGGTCGGGGATCGAGGCGGACGCCGCCGGGCGGCTCACTCGTGGAGTCCGCGCAGGGCCTTGGCGACCACCTCGCCGATACGGGCGATCGGCTCGGGTTCAGTCATCTCGTAGTGGCCGCACGGCACTTGGTGGTCGTGCAGGGTGCCGTCGACGTGCGGCCGCCAGCTGTCGGCCTTTGCGGGCAGCACAGCCAGGTCCGCCGGGAACGCGGTCGGCTCCTCCTGGGCCGCGCTGAAGAACAGCACGTCACCGCGGTAGACGCCGGGGGTGAACTGCGGTGCGATGCGCAGGTTGTTGCGCATGACGGCGGCGATGGCGGCCGCCTCGGCGCGTGTGACCGGCGAACTGGACGGGTCGGCCGCGAGGCCCGCCTCAAGACGGTCCAGGACGGTGCCGACGTCCGGCGGGGCGGCCCCCGGTTCGACAGGGAGACCTGTCACCCGCGACAGCAGCGCCGCCACCTGCCGTTCTGCCGCCTCGGGGTCGTACCTCGTGCCGTGCGGCTGCGGCGCGTCGAGCATCGCGAGGAGCTGGACCCGCTCGCCGCTCTCCTGGAGCGCGCAGGCCATGGCGTGCGCGACGAAGCCGCCGTAGGACCAGCCCAGCAGCCGGTACGGACCGTGCGGCTGCACCTCCCGCACCAGGTCCAGATACCCGCTGACCATGGCGGCGGCGTCCGGCACGGGCGGCCGGGTGCCGTCGAGGCCGGCCGCCTGGACGCCGTACACGGGCTGGTCGCCGCCGAGGTGGGGCAGCAGGCCCGTGTAGCGCCAGGACACGCCCGCGCCGGGGTGGAGACAGAACAGGGGGGTGGCGGTGCCCTCCGCGCGCAGCGGCAGCAGCGGGCCGAGCGCGGTGGGGGCGGTCCCCCGCGTGTCCTGGTCCCGCTCGTCGGACGCGGCGAGGATCCCGGCCACCGTGGGCGCGGCCAGCAGTTTCGCCGCGGGTACGTCGAGGACGCCGGCCTGGCGCAGCCGGCCCGCCAGCAGCACGGCGCGCATCGAGTCGCCGCCGAGGTCGAAGAAGTTGTCGTGGACGCCGATGCCGCCGATGCCGAGGGTCTCCTCCCACAGCCGGGTGACCGCCTGTTCGCGGTCGGAGCGCGGCGGCACGTGCTCGGTGGTCAGCCGGGGCCGCGGGGCGAGGGCCGGGCCCGCTTGCGTTTCGGCGGGGGTGTCGGGCGCGGCGGGGTCCGTGCGGGCGCCGGGGGCGTCGATCCAGTGGCGGTGGCGTTCGAAGGCGTACGGCGGCAGTGGGACGCGTCGGGCGGTGTCCGGCGCCGGGGGGAGGGCGGTGTCCACGCCCGCGCTCCACAGCCGGCCGAGGGCCTCCGCGAGGACGAAGCCGTCGGAGGCCTCGGCCTTGGCGTGCCGCATGGTGGTCACCGTCACGGGTGCCTCGTCGGCGAGCCGGCCGGTGGCCAGCTTGGTCAGGGTGTCCCCCGGCCCGATCTCCACCAGGACGGGGTGCAGGCGGTCCCACAGGGCGGTGATGCCGTCGGCGAACCGCACGGTGCGCCTGGTGTGGTCGAGCCAGTGCCGGACGGAGGTGGCCTGGGCGTCGGTGACCCAGGTGCCGGTGACGTTGGTGACGTAGGGGATGCGCGGCGGGCGCAGCGTGACCTGACGCAGGTGGGTCTCGAACGCCGGCAGGACCGGGTCCAGGACGTGGGAGTGGGCGGCGACGGGGATGCGCAGGCGGCGGAACGGCACGCCCCGGCGGGTGAGTTCGGCCTCGAAGCGGGTGACGGCGTCGAGGTGTCCCGCGACGGTGCAGGCGCTGGGCCCGTTGGCCGCGGCCAGCGACAGCTCGTCGTCGAGCAGCGGCTGTACGTCCTCGGCCGGGGCGGCCACGCCGACGGTGGCGCCGCCCGCGGAGCTGATGAGCCGGATGCGTTCGGTGACCAGGGGCAGCATGTCCGCCAGGTCGATGACTCCGGCCAGGGAGGCGGCCGTGTACTCGCCGAGCGAGTGGCCGATCAGCGCGTCCGGGCGCACGCCCTGCTCCATCAGGGTGCGGGCCAGGGCGTACTCGGTCACCACCAGGCCGAGGAAGGCTGCGGTGTCGTCGGGCCGCTGCTCCTCGAACAGGGCGGCGCGGACGTCGGTACCGAGGGCGGGGCGCAGGATGCGGGCGCACTCGTCGACGATGTCGCGGTAGACGCCGTGGTCGCGGTAGAGCTCCGCTCCCATGCCGGCGTACTGGGTGCCGCCGCCCGGCAGCAGGAACGCCACGCGGGCGGGCTCGTCGGACGGCGGCGGGGTGCCGGGCACGGCGGTTCGCAGGGCGTCGAGGGCCTCCTCGCGGTTGGCCGCGGTGACGGTGAGGCGGTGGCGCAGCGCGGGCCGGTCGGCGCGCAGGGAGTGCGCGACATCGTCCAGGCGCAGTTCGGGCCGCCGCTCCAGGTGCCGGGCGAGGGCGTCGGCCTGGCCGCGCAGGGCTCCGGCGGTCCGCGCGGACAGCGGCAGCACCAGGCGGCGTCCGTCCTCGGGCGGGCGGGTCGCGGCCGGGGCGATCGGCGGGGCCTCCTCCAGGATGACGTGGGCGTTGGTCCCGCCGATCCCGAAGGCGCTGACGGCGGCCCGGCGGGGATGCCCGCCCGCGGGCCAGTCCTCCAGGGCGGTGGGCACGCGGAAGGGGCCGGAGGCGAAGTCGATGAGCGGGTTGGGCCGCTCGAAGTGCAGGCTCGGCGGGATCTGCCGGTGCTCCAGGGCCAGGACCGCCTTGATGAGCCCGGCGATGCCGGCGGCCGCGCCCAGGTGGCCGATGTTGGTCTTCACCGAGCCGAGCGCGCAGAACCCGGTCCGCTGTGTGCTCTGCCGGAACGCCTCGGTGAGCGCGGACACTTCGATCGGGTCGCCGAGTTTGGTGGCGGTGCCGTGCGCCTCGATCAGGCCGATCGTGTCGGCGTCGACCTCGGCCTGGGCCTGCGCCGCGAGGACGACCTCGGTCTGCCCGGCGGCACTGGGCGCGCTGAAGCCGACCTTGCGGCGGCCGTCGTTGTTGACGGCACTGCCGCGGATGACGGCACGGATGCGGTCGCCGTCGGCGAGGGCGTCCTCCAGACGCTTGAGCACGACGGCTCCCACGCCGTCGCCGGAGGAGGTGCCGGCGGCGTCCGCGGCGAAGGCGCGGCAGTGGCCGTCGGGTGAGAAGGGGCCGTCGGGCACGTGCCGGTAGCCCAGCGCGGCCGAGGGGTTGAGGGAGACGGCGGCGGCGAGCGCGGTGTCGCAGCGGTGGTCGAGCAGGTCCTGGCAGGCGGTGTGCACGGCGACCAGCGCGGTGGAGCAGGCCGTCTGCAGTGACACGCTCGGGCCGGTGAGGCCCAGTTCGTAGGAGACGCGGGTGGCGAGGGTGCCCAGGGAGTTGGCGGTGGCCGCGTGCACCAGCTCGACCGAACCGGGCTGTCCGGCGTACCGCGGGTACACGTGGGCGGGGTAGTAGCGGCTGTCGCCGCTGCCCGCGTACACGCCGAACGCCTCGTTCGTACGGTCGCCGCCGAGGCAGCCGGCGTCCTCCAGGGCGTGGTAGGCCGTCTCCAGCAGCAGGCGTTGCTGCGGGTCGACCACGGCGGCCTCGGCGGGGCTGTAGCCGAAGAAACCGGCGTCGAAGCGGTCCATGCCCTCGACGACGGAGGCCATGCGCACGTGTGCGGGGTCGTCGAGGTCGCGCGGGTCGCCGCCGGCGGCGAGGAACTCCTCGTCGGTGACGGGCCGTACGGACTCCCGGCCCGCCGCGAGGTTGTCCCAGAAGGTGTCGAGGTCGTCGGCGCCGGGGAAGCGGCCCGCCATGCCGATGACGGCGACGGCGGGGGCCTCCTGCTCGTGCGGTTCGGTGGTGTCAGGCATGGCCTCGGTCCTTCCCGTGCCGTGCGGTACGGCGCGCGCGGGCCGCACGCTGCCGCTGTGCTTGTTCCCTGGCTCGGTCCAGGCCGCTGGGGGCGGCCTCGGCGGACCGTGGTGCTGCCGGGTCGGCGGCGTCCTGTCCTGCGGACCCGCCCTGCGGTGGCGGCTGGACGGCCCTCGTGGTGCCGGCGCCGGTGCGTGTCGACAGGTGGCGGGCCAGGTCCCGCACGGTGGGGTGCGCGAACAGGTCGACGACCGAGAGGTCGGTGCCGAAGGCGCTGTTGACGGTGGACTGGGCGGTGACGAGGAGCAGGGAGTTGCCGCCCAGGTCGAAGAAGTTCTCGTCCCGGCCCACCCGGTCACGGCCCAGGACGCCGCACCACACCTCGGCGAGCCGGCTCTCCAGCCGCCGCAGGTCCTCTCCCGCGTCCGCCCGGTCCTGGTGTGCGGTGGTGCCCGCCGAGCGCAGCGTCCAGTCGTCGCCCACACCGGTCGCGCCGGCGCTGTCGGCCGCCGCGCGGTACAGGGCGCCCAGGTCGGTGCCGTCCTCCAGGCCGACGCGCGCGGCGACGCGCCGCACCTGGCGCACCGGGGCCACCACGTGGCTGCGGACCCAGGGAGCGGTGCGGTCGGCGCCGATCAGCAGATGCGGTTCGTCCAGGGTGCGGGCCAGGTCGAACGAGCGCAGTGCGGCCGGGGCGTCGAGCAGCCGGTAGCCGCGGGCCTCGGTGAGCGCGGTGAGCCGGTAGCCGCGGCTCATGCCGTGCTCGCGCCACATGCTCCAGGCCAACGACTGCGCGGGCAGACCCAGGCTTCGGCGGTGCAGGGCGAGGGCGTCCAGGTAGGCGTTGGCCGCGGCGTACGCGGCGTTCATGGCACCGCCGAAGTACCCGTTCACCGAGGAGAAGGTGACGAAGGAGCCGACCGGGTGGTCCCCGGTGAGCCGGTGCAGTGTCCAGGCACCGCGCACCTTCGCCTCCAGGGCCCGGCGCCAGGTGGCGGTGTCCAGGTCGCCCACGGGGCGTTCGACGAGGGTCCCGGCCAGATGCAGCACCGACGTCAGCGGCACGCCCCACGCCCCGGTGGCCGCGTCCACCGCGGCCCGCACCTGGCGTTCGTCGGTGACGTCGGCGCGGGCGTAGCGGACCTCGCCCAGCTCGCGCAGTCGCCGGAGGGCCTGCGCGCGGCTTGATCCGGTTCCCTGGGCGTCCAGTTCGGCCTGGGGTGTGCGGCCCACGATCAGCAGCCGCGTCCCGGGCGTGCGCTGCAGGTGGGCGGCGACCTCGCTGCCGACGCCGCCCAGTCCCCCGGTGATCAGGGTGAAGCCGTCGCGGGCCGGCGCCTGGGTGCGAGGCGGTGTGCCGGGCAGGGCCGCGAGGCGGCGTACGTGACGACGTCCGTCGCGGTACGCCACCTCCGCTCCGTCCGCGGCGACGGTCGCGTCGGCCAGCAGGAGGGGCAGCGGGTCCTCGCCGTCATCCGGCGGGAGATCGAGGTGCGTCCCGCGCAGCCAGCCGAACTCCTCGCTAAGCGACTTGAGCAGGGCGCCCGCCATGGCACGCGCCGGGCAGGGACGGTCCCCGGGGCGCACGGCCTGGGCACCCGCCGTCACGTACACCAGGTCGACGGGTCGCTGCCGGCCGGGCCGGGCGGCGAGGGCGCGGGCGAGTGCGAGCAGCCGCTCCGTACCGGTCGTGTCGTACGGCGCCTGCTCCGGCGTCCCGGTGTCACACAGCCCGTCGAGGTGCACGACGGTGTCGACGGGGCGCTGGTCGCGCTCCACCTGCTCCAGCAGCTCGGCGCAGTCCGCTTCCTCCGCGGGCCGGACCCGGTAGCGGGCGGCGTCGAGTCGCGCGTACGCCGTTCCGTCGCCGGCCACCGTGCACAGGCCGCCGCCGGACCGCAGCGCGTCGGCGAACCGGTCCGCGAGCCGCTGCACCCGGGGGTCGCCGCCGGTCAGCACGAGGGTGTGGCGGCCGGCGTGCTCCACCTGTGCGCCCGGGCGTTGTGCCCGCTGCCACACCGGCCGCAGGAACCAGTCGGGGACCGTGGCGGCGGTACCCAGCAGTACCTGGGCGGCGCGCACCTGGTCGTCGAAGGCGCCGGCCTCGAAGCTCTTGCGCAGCCTGGTGCGCTGGATCTTGCCGATCTCGGTCTTGGGGATGGCGTCGGGCCCGACCGGGATCAGGAAGGCGGGGCTGACGCCGATCTCCCGGGTGACCTTGCCGGCGATCTCCCGCAGGGCGCCGGCGGTGTCCTGCGCGGCGGTTTCGGGGGTGAGGTGGAAGAAGAGGGCCAGTTCGTCGGTGGGCGAGGAGGGATCGGAGCGCACCGCGACCGCGGCGGTGAAACTGCGTTCCACGTGCGGCAGTTCCTCCACGCAGGCCTCGATCTCGTGGCTGTAGTGGTTGACGCCGTTGACGATGATGACGTCCTTGGCGCGGCCGGTGATGTACAGCTCGCCCTCGCGCAGGAACGCCAGGTCGCCGGTGTCGAACCAGCCGTCCTCGGTGAACGCCTCCGCGTTGGCCGCCGCGTTGTCGTGGTAGCCGCCGGTGACCGAGGTACCGCGGACCTGGAACCGGCCCGCCTCGCCCTCCTTGAGGACCGTGCCCTGGTCGTCGACGATCCGCATGGCGAACCCGGGATAGGGCTGCCCGCAGCTGACGAACGTTCCCTCGTTCTCGACGGGTTCGCCGGGCAGGACGGCGTCGGTGACCACCGAGCAGGTCTCCGACATCCCCCAGCCCGGATGCATCACATGCTGCGGCAGGCCGTAGGGCTTCAGCGTGTGCAGGAACCGGCGGGCCGCCGACGCCACGACGACCTCGCCGGCGTTCATCACCAGCCGCATCGGCGACAGATCCCAGGCGCGGTCGGTGAAGCGGTGGGATTCCCCGGCGAGAAGTCCGAAGGCGAAGTTGGGCGCCCAGGTCACGGTGACCCGGTGCCGGTCGGCCAGGTCCATCCAGCGCAGCGGGTCCTGGAGGATCCAGGAGGTCGGGGCGTGGATCTGGCGGCAGCCCAGGTACACGTCCCGCAGGTGGAACATGACCACGCCGGTGACATGGTCGAGCGGAATCCAGTTCAGCGAGACGTCGGTGGCGTCCAGCCCGTTCATCTGCTCGGTGGCGGCCGAGCGGGTCAGCACGTTGCGGTGGGTCAGCCGTACCGCCTTGGGCAGACCGGTGCTGCCGGACGTCATCAGCATCAGGATGAGGTCGTCCGGCCGGGAGGCGTGCCAGTCGTGGTCCTCCGGGGCCTCACGCAGGGCGTCGGCCGTGGTCAGCCGCAGCCCGGGCCACTGCTGCCGGTCGGCCACGTCACGCAGCCCGGCCTCGCGGCCAGCGGAGCACACGATCCAGGGACGGCCCAGCATCCGCCAGATGCCCTCCAGCTTCGTCAGCGCCGCCGAAGGCGTGTCGTAGGAGGTCGGCACCGTCAGCGGGACGGCGACGAAACCGCCCAGGACGCAGCCCCACAGCACGGCGAGGAAGTCCTCGCTCACATCGCACTGGAGGACGACCTGGTCGCCGGGGCGCAGGCCCGCCCGCCGCAGACCCGCCAGCACCCGTGACGCCTCGGCGATCAGGGAGGCGTAACTGCGCCGGTGCTCGCTGCCGTCGGCATGGACGTGGACGATGTCGCCCCGGTCCAGCCCGGCCGCGCGTCGCAGGGCCTGCGCCCAGCCGGACACGGACGGTTCGGCCAGCTCGGGACCCTCGCTGAGCGCCGGGACGGCGGACGTCTGGGCCGCGCTGCCGGTGCCGGCCGAGGCGGATTCCGGCGTGCGGTCGGGCAGGCCCGCGTGGCGGCGCCCGAGTTCCTCGGGGGCCTCCTCCACCGACACCTCGGCGGCGGTGACGCCGGGGACGCGGGCCAGCCGCTCCTGCCAGGCCCGGGCCGCGGTGCGGTCGACGGCGGGCAGGGAACGCAGCGACTCGGTGTCGAGGGCACCGTGCCGGTCGAGGGGCAGGGTGTTGACCGCCGTGACGCGGACGGTGCCGTGGCCCGCGCGGTCCACCGCCTGCTCCGCGCGCTCCACCGCGTCGGCCCGGCCCGCGACCACGTACAGGCGCGGCGGCTCGCCGTCGGCGCCGGGAAGGGCACGGGCGTCGCGGATGCCCGGCACGGACAGTGCCGTCCCCTCCAGCTCCGCGGTGTCGGCGGCGGCCGGTTCGGGGGTGCGCTCGGGGATCGCGGGCAGCCGGCCGACGCGGACCCCGGGCTCGGCGCACACCGTGCGCAGGACGTCGCGCAGGGCGTGGGCGAACGCCTCGGCCGTGCCGGCGTCGTACAGGTCCGTGGCGTACTCGACGTGCAGCGCGAGACCGTCGGGGGCACCGTCGGGAGTGCGGCGCTCCAGCACGTCCACGAAGAGGTCGAACTTGGCGGTGCCGGTGGCGGTCGGCCGCAACTCGGCCCGCCGGCCGTCCAGTTCGAGTACGGCGGGTTCGTTGTTCTGGAGGGCCAGCATCACCTGGAACAGGGGGTGCCGCCCGGCCTTGCGCGGCGGGTTGAGCTCCTCGACCAGCCGGTCGAAGGGCAGGTCCTGGTGGTCCAGGGCGGCCAGGTCGGCCGTGCGCAGCCAGGCGAGGAGGTCGCGGAAGGCGGGATCGCCGGAGGTGTCGGCGCGCAGGACCAGGGTGTTGGTGATCAGGCCGATGAGGTGGTCGAGGGCGGGTTCGGTGCGGCCGGCGACCGGGGTGCCGAGGACGATGTCCTCGCCGGCGCCGCAGCGGGTGAGCAGGGCGCTGACGGCGGCGTGCAGCACCATGAACAGGCTGGCGTTCTCGCGGTCGGCGAGGCTCAGCAGGGCACGGTGCAGAGCGGCGTCCACGACGGTCTCCACGTGCGCGCCGCCGCCGCGCGGCGCGGCGGGACGCGGCCGGTCTCCCGGCAGGGTGCACTCCTCGGGCAGACCGTCCAGCGCGCCGCGCCAGTGGGCGGTGAGCCGCTCCAGCCGGCCCGTGCCGCCGGGTCCGGGCGCCAGCAGGGCACGCTGCCACAGCGCGTAGTCGGCGTACTGCACCGGCAGCGGGGTCCACTGAGGTGCCCGGCCCGCGCGGCGGGCCGCGTACGCGGTGCTCAGGTCGTCGGCGAAGGGGCGCAGCGACCAGCCGTCGGCCGCGCTGTGGTGCAGCACGAGCAGCAGGGTCCGGTCGGTGCCGGTGCCCAGCAGCCAGGCGGCGAGGGGACTTTCGGCGGTCAGGTCGAAGCGGTGCCGCAGCGCGGCGGTGACGTGGGCCGCGGTCTCCGCGGCGGGGCAGTCGATGCGGCGCAGAGCCGGCCTCAGTTCGCCGGGCGGCACGATCCGCTGGTACGGCACACGGTCGTGCTCGGCGACCACCGTGCGCAGGCTCTCGTGGCGGTCGGCCAGGTCACCGAGAGCCGCCTCCAGCGCCTCGGCGTCGAGGTCGGCGTCCAGCGCGACGAGGAACGGGATGTTGTAGGTGGCCGCTCCGTCGTCGAAGCGGTTGAGGAACCACATGCGTTCCTGGGCGAAGGACAGCGGTACCCGCTCCGGGCGTACGGCGTCACCGAGGACGGGCCGTGCCAGGGCGGCTCCCGACCGCGCGGCGAGCCGGTGGGCGAGGGCGGCCGGTGTCGGCGTCTCGAACAGGGCCGTGATGGGGATCTCGGCGCCGGTCTCGTGCCGCAGCCGGGCCAGCAGGCGGGTGGCGAGCAGGGAGTCGCCGCCGAGGTGGAAGAAGTCGGCGCCGATGCCCACGGTGTCCCGGGGCAGCTTCAGTACGTCCTCGAACAGCGCGCAGACGAGGGCCTGTTGAGGTGTCCCGGGGCGGGTGCCGGAGGCCTCGGCGGCGAAGTCCGGGGCGGGCAGGGCCTGGACGTCGAGCTTGCCGTTGGCGGTCAGCGGCAGCGTGTCCACGGGGACGCAGGCGGCCGGGACCATGTGCTCGGGCAGGTGGGCGGCCGCGTGGGCGCGCAGTTCGGCGGGGTCCGCCGGCCCGGCACCCGTCGGCACCGTGTAGGCGACGAGCTGCCGGGCGCCGCTGTCGGCGCGGCGGACCACGACGGCGGCCCGGGCGACGCCCGGGTGGGCGGCGAGGACGGCCTCGATCTCGCCCGGCTCGACGCGGAAGCCGCGGAGCTGGACCTGCGCGTCGGCCCGGCCGAGGTAGTCGAGGGTGCCGTCGGGACGGCGCCGCGCCAGGTCGCCCGAGCGGTACATGCGGGTACCGGGCGGGCCGTAGGGGTCCTCCAGGAAGCGTTCGGCGGTCAGTTCGGGCCGGTTCAGGTATCCGGCTGCCACGCCGGCGCCGGAGACGTACACCTCGCCCGTCGCGCCGGGCGGCACCGGGCGTCCCTCGGGGTCCAGCAGGTGGACGCGCAGATCGGCGAGCGGGGTGCCGATGACGCTGCCCCGGCGCGGGTCGTCCAGGTCGGCCCGGGTGACGCGATGGTGGGTGACGTGCACGGTGGTCTCGGTGATGCCGTACATGTTCACCAGCGCCGGACGGTCCAGTCCGTGCCGGTCGGCCCAGGGGCGCAGGCGGGTCGGGCGCAGGGCCTCGCCGCCGAAGACGACGTAACGCAACGCCCCCGTGTCGCCGTCCCGTTCGCGGTCGGCGTCGATCAGCTGCTCGAACGCGGACGGCGTCTGGCTGAGGACGGTCACGCCCTCGCCGTGCAGCAGCTCCAGGAACTCCCTGGGTGAGCGGCTGACGGCGTACGGGACGACGACGACCCGGCCGCCGTGCAGCAGGGCGCCCCAGATCTCCCACACGGAGAAGTCGAAGGCGTAGGAGTGGAACAGCGTCCACACGTCGTCCGCGCCGAAGTCGAAGTGCTCGGCCGCGGCGGCGAACAGCCGCACGACGTTGGTGTGCGGCACGGGTACGCCCTTGGGGCGGCCGGTGGAACCGGAGGTGTGGATGATGTACGCGATGCCGGACGGGTTCGCCGGACCGTGCCGGTCGGCGTCGGTGAGGTCGTCGCCGGAGCGGCCGGCGAGGTCCGCCGCGACCTCCGGGCCGTCCAGGAGCACGGCGGGAACCGCGTCCCCGGCCAGGTGGGCATGGGTGCGCTCGGTGACCAGTACGACGGGCGCCGCGTCCTCGACGACCAGCCGCAGCCGCTCGGCCGGATGACCGGGGTCCAGGGGAAGGTAGGCCGCGCCCGTCTTCAGGACGGCCAGCAGCGCCGGCAGCAGCCGAGGGCCACGCTCCAGGGCCAGCGCCACCACGCGCCCCGGGCCCGCGCCGCGTTCGGCCAGCAGCCGGGCCAGGCGGTTGGCCTCCGCGTTCAGCGCCGCGTACGTGAGGTGTTCGTCCCCGCAGGTGACGGCGGTCCGCTCGGGCACGGACGCCGCCTGCTCCTCGAACAGTTCCGTGAGGGTCCGCTCGACGGTGTACGTGCGTGCGGCGGCGTCGCGGGGGTGCTCGCCCGGCAGCAGGATGTCCAGGTCCCGCAGCGGTGTGGCCGGTCCGGCATCGGCCAGTTCGCGCAGCACCCTGAGGAACCGGTCGCGGTGCAGGGCGAGTTCGTCCTCCTCGTACAGGGCGGGGTTGGCGTCGAAGGCCAGCCACAGTCCCCCGGGCCGGACCCCGGGCCGCACCGAGATCTGCAGGTCGTCGACCGCTCCGCCGGACAGGTGGTGCCAGGTGGTGGGGTGGCCGCCGAAGACCGGGGACTCGTCGAACGGGACGATGTTCAGCACCGGCCCGTACAGCCGGCGTCCGGTGCCCAGCAGGTTCAGGTCGCGGCGGATGAACTCGCCCCGGTACTGCTGGTGCCGGCGCAGCGCCTTCAGTTCGTCCGCGACGGACCGCACCAGCTCCGCGACGGGCGTGCCGGGAGCGGCGGCCACGCGCAGCGGAAGCACGTCCGAGGCGGTGCCGGGGGTGCGCAGGGCGGCGCTGCCGAGCCGGCTCATCGTGGCCAGACCGAGCACCAGGTCTCCCGCACCGGTCATCCGGTGCAGGTACGCGGCGGTGGCGGCGGTCAGCAGGTCGGTGCGCGAGACGCCGAAACGGGCCGCGGCCGCGTCGAGGGCGCCGGCCTCGGCGGGCTCCAGCTCGGCGGTACGGCGCAGGAAGGGGGCGGTGGCGGCGGCCGTACGGGAGGTGAGCCGGGCGGGCTCCGGCAGCCCGTTCAGGCGCTGCGCCCAGTGGTCACGGTCGCGGACGTACCGCTCGGAGCCACGGTAGGTCTCCTCGTCCGTCCGGAGCCGGCTCACCGGCGCGAAGCCGGAGGGGCCCGGCTCGCGCCCTTCCGCCAGGGCGTTGTACGTGTGCGCCAGACGCCGCCCGAGGAGCTTGTAGCTGTAGCCGTCCAGCAGGATGTGATGTGCCCTCAGCAGCCAGATGAAGCGGTCGGGGGCCAGGCTCAGCAGGGCGTGCGAGAACAGCGGGCCCTTCTCCGTGTCCACGGGGGCCACCAGGTCCGCGTGGATCCACTCCCACGCGGCTGCCTCGGGATTCCCGGTGTCACTGACGTCGACCCGGTGCAGGGTCCAGTCGTCCGCGTCCGGAGCGGGGTGGCACCGGGGGCCGTCGTCGGTGTCGACGAAACGCAGAGCGAAGGTGTCGGCCTCGGCGACCGTGCGCCGCAGCGCGGTCTCGAACAGGCCGGTGTCGAGGGGCCCGTGGATCTCCACCGCCTCCGCGGTGTTGTACGCGGCGGTGTCCTGCGCGAGCCGCCCGGCGTACCAGAGACCCTCCTGGGCCCCGGACAGCGGACGACGTTCGTCCTCCTGGAGTGACATAGCACAACCCTCACGTGACAAGCCGTAATGTCCCGGACGAACGAAGGCCCGGCCGGATCGGACGGGTGCGGCCACCGCTCCGTGCCGCCCTCGCGTGTCTGCACGCGCCGGGCCGGTCCACAGGGCGAATCAGGGAGGTCGCACGCCGGGGGCAGGGGGATCCGTATCGCCCGGCCCCGGTTTCACAGCACCTCACGGTGCGGCGCGAGCCGGCACAGGTCAAGCGCGGACCGGCCCCGTGGAGGTCAATCCAGGTGTTTCCCTAATGAGTTCGTGAGTTCGTGAGTTCGCGAGTCCGCGAGTCCACGAGTCCACGCGTGCGTGCCTTTGCGAATGGGCGAGTTCGGTGCGAGGGAGTTCGCGGCACCGGTCACCTCTAGGGAAATCACGCGAATTCAGCTCCACGGCGGGCTTTCGGCTGGATTCGGCCGCGCTTCGCGATGCACTCTCGGAACCGTTCCGGATTCGCGGGCAGCCGACGACGACAGGCCGCTCCCGGGGCGTGGACACATGGAATTGGACGATCGAAAGAAGGCTGACGGCATGCACCGTGCGCTGTGTCCGGTCGAGACCCTCTACGTGGGCCAGCGAAGCAGGGCCTTCCTGACCTGCGCCCTGCGCGGCCGCGTCGACGTCGGGGCGCTGTCAGCCGCGTTCGACGCCATGACGGAGGCCAACCCGACGCTGCGGTCACGCATCGTCCAGGAGGACACGGGTCACGCGCTGCGCCTGCTCGACGAGGACGAGCGGCCCCGGCTCGTCGCCCGCACCGGCGACGAGGACGAGGCCTACGCGGCGGAGCTGAACAGCCCCCTGCCCGTCGGGGGTCCGCTGAGCCGTGCCGTCCTGGTCAGCTCGCCGGACGGCGAGCGCCACCTGTTCGTCCTGGTGGTGGACCACACCATCACGGACGGCCACAGCAGCATCGCGCTGCACAACGCGCTGTGGGATCGCTACCGGGCACTGGTCGACGGGGAACGTCCCAGCGAGCCCTCCGGCCCCGTTGCGCTCCAGTGGCCCCGGCCGGTCAGCCAGTTGCTGCCTCCGGCCGACGAGGCCGACACGGCCAAGTACCTCGACGGCCGCGTCGAGGAAACGAAACGGCACCCGGTCGAGCTGGTGCGGTACGACGTACGGCGTCCGTCCGCCAACAGCCAGGCGACCCCCGAGGACGCCGCTCAGGACGCGCACATCGAGGTCTGCCGGCTGACCCTGGACACCGCACTCACCACGCGTCTGCGCCGGACGGCACGCGACCGCGGCGTCTCCGTGCACGCGCTGATCGCCGCGACACTGCTGACCACCGCCAGGCGGCGCCTGGACGGTGACGGCCCCCGCACGCTCGGCTGCCTCTCCCCCGTCGACCTGCGCTCCCGGCTCTCCCCGCCGCTGCCCGCGTCCGACATGGTGCCCGCGGTCACCACCCACCTGCAGACCCTCGACGTGTCCGAGGCCGCGGACCCCCTGGACCTGGCGCGTACCGTCCACGCCCGGCTGAGCGACTTCATCGCGCGCGGTGACCACTTCCACGAGATGCGCATCACGCCGGAGATCCCCCGCCACCCCGCGCTGCAACTGGCCACGGTGATCGTCACCAACATGGGCGTCGTCCCCGGTCCGCGGCTGCCGGACGGACTGGAGGCGGTGGACGTCCGCCTGGTACCGGGCCGCGAGAACTACTTCCCGCAGGCAGGCGCCAGCCCCGTCATGGCGTGCGTGGTCTCCTTCGAAGGCCGGCTCGCCATCGAGTTCCCGCACTACACCGCCTGTTTCAGCCCGTCCTTCATGCGAGCGTTCCGCGACGACGTACTGGGCGGGCTTCTCGACCTGGCGCGCGCGGCGGAGAGCGAACACGCGCGCACGCCCGCGGGCTGAGCCCGGCTGCCCTCTCTCGCTCACGCACCCGCCGGCCCGGCGCCGTAAGGAGCCCTTCCCGACATGACCACCGTCAGCGAACTGCCCTCTCCCCTGACGCTGCTCCCGCGAGCCCAGTCGGGCGACGAGCACGCGATGAACCACCTGCTGACCGGCATTACGCCGTACGTCGCACGCATCTGCCGGTCCATCACCCATGACGACGGCGCCGACGCCACGCAGGAGGCGCTGCTCGCCATCTACCGCGGTCTTGGCTCCCTGCGTGAACCGGCCGCGTTCTACGGCTGGGTGCGCTCGGTGACGGTCCGCGAGGCCGTTCGCACCGCCAAGCGCAACGGCGAGGAACGGACCTGCTCCGACGTGGAGTCGAGGCAGGAGGCGAACCCCTTGGACGCAGTGCACATCAGCGATGTGCTGGAGCGTCTGTCCCGGGCGCACCGGCAGGTCCTCACCCTGCGCGCCTACGGCCTCAACGAGGAGGAGATGGCCGAAGTCCTCTCCCTGCCCGTGGGCACCGTCCGCTCCCGCCTCTTCCGCGCCCGCCGCCGGTTCCAGGAGGCGTGGCAGCCCTCGGCGGCATGAGGCGGCACCCTGGGCCGCCGAAGCAACTCCGGCTTCCGGCCCCCCTTCCGCGCCCGCAGAAGCCCAGCGGGGGCAGTGTCCGTACGACGGCGCCGTGGCGGCGGGCCCGCCACGGCAGCCGACCCGGGACGCTGGGCGCGTCGACTTCCGCAGGAGCGGAGTCCGTTGGGCGTGTGCCGTGCCGCCAGAGTTCGAGCGGACAGGCATGGAACGCCCAGTCCTCCACGCCCGCCGGACGTGCCGCGTCAGCCGCCCGTGCCAAAACGGGGTCCCTCGATCCGGGTGCGCTTGACCTCGAAGAAGCCCGGAACAGTGGCCACCATGAGGAATCCGTCCCACAACGGGAGCATGCAGCGGCCGTCCCCCTCAGGGGTGATCACGCGCGCGCACTGATCGTTTCCGTCACAGCGGCACAGGCGCCGGAGGAGGGCGGCACGCTGACGCGGGCGGGCACGGCACGCGGCACCGGGCCGCATCCGCGGGAACGGGCGCGGGCGCGGGAGGGTCGGCTCGGGCGGGGTGGTACGGACCGAGGATTTCGCGACCACACGAGTAGAGACGATACGCATCGTCTTGTATGGTGAGGGCATGGCTTTCCTCTGCTTCCTCTGAGTCCGGACACGGCCGACGCCGCCGTTTCTGCTGCCCGTAGACACGTCGCACTCCCTGGGAAGCCGCATGCGCGAACGCGCCCATACCGCTGTGCCCGCTGCCGTGGCGCAGCTGTCCGTGAAGGACGTGACCAAGTCCTACGGCACCCGAACCGTCCTCGACCAGGTGTCCTTCACCGTCCGCCCCGGCGAGAAGGCCGCCGTCATCGGCGAGAACGGGTCCGGCAAGTCCACCTTGCTGCGGCTGCTGGCCGCGGCCGAGGTGCCGGACGCCGGGGAGATCACCGTCAGCTTCCCCGGCGGGACCGGCCACCTCGCCCAGACCCTCGACCTCCACCCGCGCTGCACCGTGCAGGACGCTGTCGACTCCGCCCTGGCCGAACTGCGCGGCATGGAGCGCCGGTTGCGGATGGCGGAGGAGCGCCTCGGTGAGGCGTCGGAGGAGGAACTCACCGCGTACGGCGAGCTGCTGACCGCGTACGAGGAACGCGGCGGATACGAGGCGGACGCCCGTGTGGAAGCCGCCATGCACGGGCTCGGGCTCGCCGGTGTCACCCGCGACCGCACGCTCGGCTCGCTCTCCGGCGGCGAGCAGTCGCGGCTCGCGCTCGCCTGCGTGCTGGCCGCCGCTCCCGAGCTGCTGCTCCTCGACGAGCCGACGAACCATCTCGACGCGGCGGCCGTGCACTGGCTCGAGGAGCACCTGCGCGCGCACCGCGGCACCGTCGTCGCGGTCACCCACGACCGCGGTTTCCTGGGGCGCATCGCCGACGCGATCCTGGAGATCGACCGGGATGCGCGCAGGGTGCACCGGTACGGCGACGGCTGGGCCGGCTACCGCGCCGCGAAGGCCGCCGCCCGACGCCGCGCGGAGCAGGAACACGCGGACTGGCTTGACCAGGTGTCCCGTACCGAGGAACTGCTTCAGGCCGCCGGGAAGAGGCTGGCCAGCACCGGCAGGGACCCGCGGCAGGGCTTCGGCAAGCACCGCCGATCGCATGAGGCAAAGCTCGGCGGGCAGGTGCGATCGGTCCGGGAGCGGCTGGCCCGTCTGCGGCGCAACCCGGCGGCGGCGCCACCCGAACCGCTGCGGTTCACGGCGGCGCTGCCGGCGGCGGGCGGCACGCACTCCGTCGAGCGGCCGCTTGCCGAACTCCACGGCGTGAGCGTCGGCGAGCGGCTGTGTCTGGACGGGCTGCTGGCGATCACGCCCGGGCAGCGGCTGCTGGTCACGGGCGAGAACGGGGCGGGCAAGACGACACTGCTGCGTGTCCTGGCGGGCGACCTGGAGCCGGACGCCGGCACCGTACGCCGTCCGGGTCTGATCGGGTACCTGGCGCAGGAACTGCCCGCGCACTCCACCCGTGTCCCGCTGCTCGCGGCCTTCGCGGCCGGGCGGCCCGGACTGCCGGAGGAGTACGCCGATCAGCTGCTGACGCTGGGCCTGTTCCGTGAGGAGGACCTGCACGTCCCGGTCACCGCGCTGTCCGCGGGCCAGCAACGGCGGTTGCAGATCGCGAGACTGGCCACCAGGCCCGTGGACCTTCTCGTACTCGACGAGCCGACGAACCACATCGCGCTCGACCTGGTCGAGGACCTGGAGGCGGCGCTCGCGGCCTACCCGGGGGCGGTGGTCGCGGTTTCGCACGATCGCGGCTTCCGCGAGCGCTTCCCGGGGGAACGGCTGGAACTGCGCGGCGGTCGCACGCACTGACCCGCAAGCACCAGCCGGGCTCGCATCAGGTCGGTTGGGGTTCGCGGAGCGGCTGCCGCCGAAGCAGCGGAACCGCCCCGGCGCCGACCGGGTCGACTCCCCCCGGCCGGCTCCTCCACGAATTGCCCGCTGCGGTGCGGCAGCGGTGGTGGTTGCCGGTGTGCGGGACTCTGACAGGGCGACCAAGACGTCAGTAGAGTTGGGCGAACGGCGAACCGTCCGGGCGGGTCGGCCCCCTCTCCTCACCTCCGGAGACGCGTTGTCGATGCGACTACATCCAGGCGAGACCGAGGCCGTTGGCTGGCGGGTGGTGACCGTACTCGACGCCGTCCGGCAGCTGCGCGATGCCTCACCCGACGTCACCGGACGCCCTCGGGTCATCGCGATCGACGGCCGGGGCGGCGCCGGCAAGACGACCCTGGTCGAGCGGCTACGCAAGGTGGTGCCCAAGTCCGCCGTCGTGCACACCGACGACGTTGCCTGGAACCACGCCTACTTCGACTGGGGCGCCGTGCTCACCGAGAACATCCTGCGCCCTCTGCGCCGGGGTGAGGCGGTGGACTTCCGCCCTGACGCATGGACCACTCACGACCGGCCGGGATCGATCACCATCCCCGCCGGTGCCGACTTCGTCTGGGTCGAGGGCACCGGCATCATCCGCGAAGAGCTTGCCCCGTGGTTGGACGCCTCGGTGTGGATGCAGGGTGACCTGAATGAGCAGAAGCGGTTGTTGGCCGTCCGCGACGGTGACTCCCCCGAGCAGTGGGAACACGTGGCGAACTGGCTACTGGAGGAACTGCCGTTCATGGTGCGAGAACAGCCGTGGAACCGAGCCACCATGATCGTCGCCGGCCCCGCGCAGATCGACCATGACCCGGACACCGAGTTGGTCGTCGCCCCGCCGACCAGCCCATAGGCCGGCCGCCCCAGTCCCCTGTACGACCCGCTGCGGACAGAAGCACATCTCAAGCCGCCACCACAGACACCAACTGACGTCAGGACAAAGGCGTGACCGCGCCTCACCACACCACACAAGGTGGACCAAAGCCACGAAGCATGAGCCGGCGCTCACTGCTCATCGAGGGGTGCCTGCCGGGCAAGGAACTCCTCGAACGCCGCCTTCTGCTTCGGGTCCATGAAACCTTGGCGGACACCGCGGGCCCTCTCCTGGAGCCAGTGCGCCTCGTCGGGGTCCAGTAGCTCGGCGACCACCACACCTTCGCGAGCAACCGCCGTGCGCCCTCCTACGCGACGACGAAAGAGCGTGAACGCGCCGAATTCCGCTGGGTGCGCCAGTTCCGGCTCCTCCGCCACGGCCCGGTTCTCGTCCCCAGCGCCACTCTTCGGGTAGGCGGTGGGCGCCCAATGCTCCCAGAGCGCCAGCGTGGCCGCGGGCACAAGCACCGCGCGTTCCGCCTGTTCCCGCCCCTCCCACATGAACGTGACAGTGACGGGCTCGCCGACCGCCTCAGCCAACCCGAGCACCCTCTCCACCTCATCGTTGACCGGATAACCCGCCACCACATCGATCTGAATGCCCATGACGCCTGAGACTACGGTCCGCTACCGACATGCACCGTTCCGCGCGATCCGGGCCAGAACCCGCGCTGAGACACAGAGCCACCGCTACGCCGTGGTGACCTGGATGCATGAGGACTCTCTCGGTGGCGCCTCTCTCAACACGTTGCGCACTTCGCCCCGTTGGCTAGTGCCGCATCAGGCAACGTTCGCCCTGTTGTGACCGCTGGCATCGGGTGAGCGACGCACGGGCCGGTCGATGCGGGCCCTGCGCCACGCAGCCACCGCCGGTGCACCGCCGTCACAGGACGCTTAATCGGTGGCGCCATCCGGCGTGCCGTGGAGAATGCTTCCATGCACATCCGAGCCGTGCGCCTGGACGAACTGCCCGCCCTCCAGGACATCGAGAGGGCCGCCGGGCAGTGCTTCCGAGACATCGGCATGCCGGAGATCGCCGAGGATGAGCCACTCCCGCTCGGTGAGCTCGCCCGCTACCACCACACGAGGCTGGCCTGGGTCGTGGCCAACGACACCGACGCCCCGGTCGCCTACCTGATCGCCGACCGCGTCGACGGCAACCTCCACGTCGAGCAGGTCTCGGTGCACCCGGACAGCGCGCGGCGCGGTGTCGGCCGGTTGCTGCTGGACCATCTGGCGACCCACGCCAGGAGCGAGGGGGCGCCCGCTCTGACCCTCACCACGTTCACCCAGGTCCCCTGGAACGCCCCCTACTACGCACGCTGTGGTTTTCAGCTCATGGACGACAACAGGCTCACTCCCGGTCTGCGGAAGATCCGGGAGCGCGAAGAGGCACACGGCCTGGACCGATGGCCGCGGGCCTGCATGCGCCGGGCACTGTGACACCGCCGAGTACGACGCCCACTGACGGACCGGTGGGTCCAGGGCGGGGCCGAAGCTGGTCCAGACAGGACCGCGAGACAGACCTGACGGAAGGCGTGTTGGGGGTGTGGATGCACATGAAGTGAACCGTGCGCGGGGCGAATTCGGCGTTATTCGTGGCTGACGTGTTCGCCTCGGTGCCGCGCAAGGATCAGCGGGTGAAGGGTCATCCGGGAGGGCCGCCGAATCCCGAGCCGCACACCCTTGGCGCCGCTCAGCTCACGGGTCAGAAGCGCGCCGGGATCTCGTACGACAGTTCGTAGACCGACCCACTTTCGCCATGAAACGTAGCGCCTCCAGGGGTCTCCACGTCCTCGCTGAAGGACAGTGCGCCGAGCCTGCCGTCATGCCCGACATCTTCGTCGTCGAAAAGACTGACAGTCGCCCCGCCGCGGAAGACGTGACTTATGTCCATCGGGACTTCGTGGTCTGTGCCCATGTTGAAGAAGCCCTCGTCCCGGTTGGGCCATATCTGCTGCCCGTCAATCTGCAGCTTCACTTCGTCGCCGTCGCTGGCGGAGTCATCCGGCCTGACGCACCTCAGTCGCGTGAGATGCAGGACTGCGGTCATGATTGCCACCTCTCTTGGTTTCTCTCCCCTCCAGCGAAACACCACTCGAGTACCTTCGCAATTGCGGAATGGTTGCCGGTAGTTGACAGCTGACGTACGGGCGCGACGTACCTGAAGCCCATATCTGCGCACAGCGTGCCGAACCAGCGACCTTACGTAATCGGCTGGCAGTCGCCTCCGTGACGAAGAGGCACTGGTCTCACCGTTTACGGCCCGCTAGTTGGACTCCATTAGGTCTGTCTCGCGGTCCTGTTGGGGAGCATGTTGGGGTGTGGATGCACATGAAGTGGACCGTGCGCGGGGCGAATTCGGCGTTATTCGTGGCTGACGTGTTCGCCTCGGTGCCGCGCGAGAATCAGCGAGCGAAGGGCAACTGCCATCCGCAGGGGCTGATGCTGGACGGGCGGCGGAAGTCGATCCAGCCGATGGCGGACGCCCCGCTACCGCGACAAGCCGCCCTCGGTCGCCGCGTTCGCTGCCGGCCATGGACTCCAGGCGTTCACCGAGGCCACCTGGCGGGAAGGCTCCCGCGGGCCGATGCGCTCGCGCTTTTGGCACTGCGGGTGCGGCCGGCCAGGGTCCGATCCCGCCGCCTGGCCCAGGCAGCCGCCACCGCGCGGGACGGCCGCTGGGACGGTGTCCGGCCGGCCAGGATGGGCGGTCGCCACCGGCAGGGTGACCGGTTCCCTGGACCAGCGCCTCCGGCGCGACCGGGCCGTCGGGTTCAGGAGGTCTCCGGCCAAGCTCGACAAGGAGGTGCCCGCAGGTGGCCGTTGTGTATCGGATCCTCGACACCGGTGCCGCGTCAGGGGGCACGCCGACCGTTCGATGCGAGCTCGTTGGCGGGACGCCAGGGCGAACAGGGTCCTAGTCGGTGATGACGTTGAAGGCCGAGTAGATCTTCGGCTGGCCCTCAGGCACGCCCGCTTCCTTGAGGGCGGGCCGGAGACGTTCGGAGAACTGCTGAAGGGCTTCCTCCGATTCCCAGACGTCGACGACGATCCATCCAGCGGCGGTGGGGCCGGCGGCGTGCGAGAGCAGGCCCGCAACCGGATAGTCGGCCCGCGAGCCGAGGCCACCCTTGCCGCCGCTCACCTGGTCGGTGACCTGCTCGTACTGGGCCTGGGTTACACCCGGCATCTCATGCACCATGATGACCGACATCGGGTATGCACCTCCTCGTTTGTTTCCTCCCAGTCCACTCCCTCCACCAGCGGACCGCCAACCGAGCGCCCGTGCACGCATGCCGTGCGGACCCGCCATGCCGCAAGCCACTGTCATCCGTGGACGGCGTGGTCGTTCTCCGCCGGGCGCGGCACCGCGGCGGCTCGCTATGAAGGCCTGTGGCACATACGACTTCGTTCGGGCCGGCGCGGAAGGCGCGGCCCGGAGCAGCCTGAGGACGACACCCGCGACTTTGCCGTCTCTTTACAACCCGCCCCACCGCCGCCTCGTCTCTCCGTCCGATCCACGTTCGCACCCCACGCCCACGCGACATCCGCGCGGACCGACGAGAGAGAGCGACCCGATGCGCCGAACCATCCTCAGTGCCGCGGCACTGGCCTGCACCGCCGTACTCGCGGGCACCACACCCGCGTTCGCCGACGACCCCACCCCGGTCCCCTCCGACCTTGCGACCGCGAGCACGCCGAGCCCCACCGCCGAGCCGTCCCTGGCACCGTCCCCCGGGGACGGCCAGGTTTCCGCCGTGCCCGAGGGCGCGCCCGACACCGGAGTGGCGGCGTCGCGGTCCTCCGGGAGCGACGAAGGGCTGATCGGCGCGGGTGCCGGTGCGGTGCTCGTCGCGGGCGGCGCGGCCCTCTTCGTCGTACGCCGCCGACGGGCGGCGACCGGGGCATGACCCCGCTCTCCAGGCGCGCCTTTGGCACCGCCGGGCTGGCCGCGCTGCTCGCGGGCTGCGGCGGCGGCCAAGGGGGCGGCAGGGAAGGCGGCCGAGGGAGCGACGGGGCCGCGCCGGCACGTTCCACGACCACGACTCCGTCCGCGCACGCCCCCGCGAAGTCGGTGTGGTCGCTGGAGCGGGCGGTCCCGGTCGCTCTGCGCATCCCGGCGATCGGGGTCGACACCCCGGTGATGCGGCTGGGGCTGGCGCCGGACGGCACGGCGGAGGTCCCGCCCCTCACGGACGACGACCGCGCGGGCTGGTACCGGCACTCGCCGACGCCGGGCCAGGTCGGGCCGTCGGTCATCCTCGGTCACGTCACAGTCGGCACCCACGGGGACGGCGTCTTCCGCCACCTCACGCGGTTGCACCGGGGCGACCGGATCGAGGCGCGCCTGGAGAACGGCGCGGTCGCCGAGTTCGCCGTCACCGCCGTACGGACGGTGGCCAAGGCCGACTTTCCGACGGACGACGTCTACGGGGATGTGAAGCGCCCGGAGCTGCGGCTCATCACCTGCGGCGGCCCCCGGGCCGGCCAGGAGTACCGGGACAACGTGATCGTCTTCGCCGAGCTGAGCGCGACGCCGAACGCGACGACGAACGCGACAAGTCCCACGGCCCGGTGACCGTGCGTACCGCATACCCTCACGACCATGGAGAGCGTTGAAACGGTCCCGTGACAGGGCGGCGTCCGAACTGTTCGCCGCCCTGTATCCGCGCCTCGCCGGCTGGTGCCGCCGGCTCGTCGACGACGACGGGACGGCCCACGAGATCGCCTCGGAGGCGTTCACCCGGCTCTGGGCCCGCTGGGCGACCGTGGAGGAGCCCCGTGGTTTCCTCTACGTCACCGCCGCCAACCTCGTCCGTGACCACTGGCGCAAGCTGGAGCGCGAGCGCCGGACGGTGCGCCGGGTCACCGCCGAGGTCGCCGTCCGCCCCCACCCCGAGCAGGCCGATCCCTCCGTACGCCTGCTCGTCCAGTCCCTGCCGGAGCGACTGCGCGTACCGATCCTTCTCCACTACTACGCTGACATGCCGATCCGGGAGGTGTCCGTGCTGACCGGACGCAAGGAAGGAACCGTCAAGGCCGACCTCCACGCGGCCCGCGAACTGCTCCGCGCCCACCTGAGGAGGAGCCTTGACCACACGCCTTGAGGACGACCCGGAGTTCGAGCGGGACGACGACGATCCGCTGCTGGTCGTGCTGCGTCCGGGCGCCGACTACCTGGGTCCGCCCCCCGGCCGTTACGAGGCGATCCGCCGGGCGGCGTCCCGCCGACGCCTGCTCCGTGCCGCGGCCGGTGCCGCCGCGACCGCTGCCGCAGCCGCTCTGGTCACCCTGCCGCTCCACTGGGCGGCCCCGGCGCCGCCCACGCGCCCGACAGCTCCGCTGGCTCCGGCCCCCACGCCGACGGCGTCACCGACTCCCGCCCCGCCCCGCGACCCCTCGCGGGGGACCACACCCGAGGCTTCCGCGCCCCCGGCGCCGTCGGCCGAGCCGCACACCCCGTCCACCGCCAGCCAGGTTCCGACAAGCGCGCCCGGGGACGAACCGTCGCCCCTGCCGAGCACCGTGCCCACGCCCTCGCTGTACGGCGGCGCGGCTGCTCCGACCGAGCGATGATCCGTCACGTGCCGCCGCTCGCCGAACGGAAGCCGACCTCGGCCGACCGCACCCCCGCCTCCCCACGCGAAGGACACGTTCGTCCGCTGCTGCCCCGATGAGAAGACCCGTTCGCTGCTCGTACGTCCGCCTGCGCGCGCCCGCCACCACAGAAAACCGGCCGGGCCAGGCGGAGGCATCACCGGATCCGGTACGTCCTGACACCTATCCGTGGGCGAGCCCGGCGTGCACCCCACGCTGCGCACCCTGGTCGAGGTCCCGACACCCGGAGGTCCTGCGACGTCGTGCCTCCGCCGCCGTCGAAGGGGAGCGCCGGCAACGGCGGACGACCGCACCCCGACCGACGCCTCCGCGTACGGCCATCGGCAAGCTTCCGGTGCACCGGTGCACGCCCACAAGCCCATCGCGCGCAACCCCGCGGTGCCGGCGGCCGAGCGGGGCGGCAGGGAGCAGCCGTGACCGACCCCGGGGCTGGGAAGATGGCCGGACTCCGTCCACGACCCAGGAGATGCCCCGTGACCGTCCGCCCGCGCATGCTGTACGTCACCGACCTCGCCTATCAGGCCCGTGGGCGGCGCTACTGCGACGAGGACATCCTCCTGTCGTCCCGGCTGCGGAAGACCTTCGACATCGCCCTGTGCCACCCGCTCGACACCGTCGCGCTGATGGACGGCTTCGACGCGGTGGTCGTCCGCAACAGCGGCCCCGTACTGCACTACCAGAAGGAGTACGACGCCTTCCGGGACCAGGCAGCAGCGCGCGGTACACGGATCTACAACCCGCAGACCGGCCGGGCCGACATGGCGGGCAAGCAGTACCTGCTGGATCTGACCGCAGCCGGGTATCCCGTCATCCCCACCATCGACAGGCCCCAGGATCGCGAACTGCTGCCGGAGAGCGACCAGTACGTGGTCAAACCGAAGGCCGGAGCGGACTCCATCGGCCTCGACTTCGTATCGCGGGACAGGCTGGACGGCGTCGCCTACGGCGGCGTCCTGGTGCAGCCCCGCATCGACTTCCGCTACGAGGTGTCGTTCTACTACGTCGACGACGCCATCCAGTACGCCCTGTACTCCCCCGACCCCGACCGCCGTTGGGCGCTTGAGCCGTACCAGCCCACCGAGGACGACCTCGCCTTCGCCCGGCGCTTCATCGACTGGAACACCCTCGATCACGGCATCCAGCGGGTGGACGCCTGCCGCACCCAGGACGGGGATCTCCTCCTGGTCGAGCTGGAAGACCTCAACCCCTATCTGTCGCTGGACCACGTCGACAAGTCCACATGCGATGCCTTCGTCACCAGCATGACGGCTTCCCTCCACCGGTTCCTGGAGACCTCTCCCACCCCTGGAACGGCAGACCCCCGGTCCCCTCGACAGGACGGCGGCCCGCTGGGCGTGCCTCCGGCGAGTACGCCCTGAGGCGGCAGCCAGGTGTTCCGGTCCGGGTGGAGCGCGAACCGCGAGGTGGCCGGAGAGAGGCAGTTCGTCAGGTGACGACTGCGAGCCCAGTTCCCGCCCGAACGTGCCGAGGACGAACAAGGAAGACCGTCCAGAGAGCACCACACCCACCGGACGCCCCTCAGCACCGCAACTCCGGCCTCCGCTCAGGGAGTTCCATCGTCTACGCGACAGCACCGGACGCAACATCAACTACGCTGGCCCCAGCCGCATAAGCCGTGTCCAGGCATCCCGGGTCGAGCCCGGCCCACAGGTGGGATGCGCCGCCCCGGTCACGGCTCTGTGCAGCGCGCCGCACAGCCGCAAGCATGGACCAAGGGGATCTTCTTCTGCTCTCTCGCACACCTCCACGAGCACCTGGCCGACATGAACATCCCACAGGAACAGCTTCCGGCGGCCGCTGACGATCTACAGGAACTTCCACATTGCACCTGGAAGAAAGGTATGGAAGTACATGTCCGACCAGCAGCAGGCGTCGGAGGACTCCTCCGCCCGCAAGGCGGTAGCCGCCACACCCGACGCCGAGAGCGTCGAGGCCCGTCTCACCGGTGCCGGAGAGCCCTCTACCGCCTCCGCGCCGGAAGGCAGCGATGCGGGGAGGGCTGCCGCGAGCGAAGCAGCGGCCGGTGCCGACACCGATGAGGGAATCCGACCCGCCAGGTCGACGGGCCGGCCGAAGGCCGGTGCTGCCGCCAGTGGTCCGGCCGGCGATGCGGGCAACGCCGAGGGAACATCCACCGGTGAGAAGGCCGAGGAGGCCACAGACACCCAGCGAGCAGAGGTGACGGCCCAGGAGCCGGAAAGCGGCGAGGCGACGGCCGGCGAGGAAGAGAAGGGCGACGCCGGGAAAGCCCAGGGCGAGGGCGCCACGGAGAGGGACGGCGCGCGGGAGCTCTCCGCCGCAGCGGCCACGGGGCAGCGCAAGGTCACTGCGACCGCCGTGGACGGTGGTGGCGCCACCAGTGCCAGCGGAAGCGGGCTCGGCCGCCCCCGCAAGCCGGTGCTCGCCGGTGCCGCGATCGCGGGCGCCCTCCTGATCACCGTGCCGCTGCTGATAACCGCGACCGGCAAGGACGAGGAGCGCAAGGCCGTCGACACGGCGGCCGCTGACACCGTGCTGGACGAGGCCGACGGCCCGGCCGGCGTCTTCGTCACCCAGTCGCCCTCTCCCTCTCCCACCAAGCCGAAGACGAAGACGAAGACGAAGTCGGATCCGGAGAAGAAGAAGGAGGAGAAGAAGGAAAAGGAGTCCGCGTCGCCGGTCGCGGAGAAGGCCGCCGCGCCCGCCCCGGCAGCCAGCCCCTCGCCGAGCGGGGAGAAGAAGGCCGTCGTGAAGAAGGCGCCGAGCAACCTGCCGGCGGTCCTGACCAGGGTGCTGATCAAGAACAACACCAACCGCACCTGCGTGGACATCCCCGGTTTCACCAGCGGCCCGGCGAACGGGCCGGTGACACAGGCGACGTGCAACAGCAACACCGACGACAACCAGCTGTGGAACGTCGAGAAGCGCTACGACAAGGCCGGACCCGGCGGGGTACCGCTCTTCCAGATCCGCAACGTCATGGACAGCATGTGCCTGGATCTGCCCGGCTACCAGGGCGTCGGAGGTGCCACAAAGGTCACGGAGTTTCCCTGCGACGGCACCACGAAGGACAACCAGCTGTGGTGGCTGGACAAGCAGTCCGACGGAACGTTCTGGATACGTAACGCCGCCAGCAACAACCAGTGCCTGGACTCCTACGCCCCCGACGACGCGACGCGCGACCTGATCGTCTGGCCCTGCGCTCCGGAGAGCCAGAACAACCACGAGTGGATCTTCACCCGTTCCTGAACGAGCCGGGCTGAGCGGCGGAGCCCCGGCACCGCTGTGCCCCGTGCCGGGCCCCTGGCCCCGGGCACAGCGGTGCCGGCAGCCCGGAGGACGGCGCTCCAGAACCGGCGCCTCTGCAGCCGCGGCATCGATCCCGGCACCGCCCTCGCCCGAGTCCGCATCAGCGGAGAGCGCCACCTGGCGGAAGCCGTCTGCCAGATCGTCTCCGTCGTCTACTGAGCACGCTCCGCACCGAGCTCCAGTTGCCGAGTACGTCACCAGCCGTCACAGAGGACGGAACCGCCACCACGCGTTCAGGTTGGTTGTGTCAGCCGGGCAATGTCAGGAGCACCGGAACGGACGGCGGGCCGGTCCAGCGGCAGGGCGAGCTCGGCGCCGCCGGGCCGGTACGGCTTCACCCGCCTCGTTCCGTGTTAGGGAGCTTGGATCACGGGTAGTCGGATGCCCGGCGAAGGACAGGGTGGAGGGGAAGCGGTCCCTTCAGGCGCAGGGTGGCCGCCCCGGGCGACGCGTGGGGACCAGCGGGCGCCGGCACCGGGCATCGGCTGGGTGGGGGATGACGTGTGGCGACCGGCCGGACGTGCGGTGAGACTGGGGCAAGCGACGCCTGACGATGGGTGGGCCATGCATACCGTTGAGGAAACGATCGAGGTCGCGGTTCCGGTGCGTACCGCGTACAACCAGTGGACTCAGTTCAAGAGCTTTCCCCGGTTCATGACCGTGGTGAAGAAGGTCGAGCAGGTCAGGCCCGCACTCCTCACCTGGACCCTCGCCGTCGGCCCCCTGCGCCGCGAGTTCCAGGCCGAGATCGTGGAACAGGAACCCGACTCGCGTGTGACCTGGCGAAGTCTTGAACGGCACACCGTCCACCGGGGCGAGGTGTCGTTCCGGCCCACCACGGCGGACGGTACGGCCGTCACTGTCCGGATCGAGATCGCGCCGCGCGGCGCCACCGGCGTGCTCGGCGTCCTTCCCAAGCTGGTCGGCCGTGTCGTACGGGGAGAACTGCGGCACTTCAAGGAGTACATCGAGGGGCTGGGCGCGGAGAGCGGAGCCTGGCGGGGCACCATCCGCGACGGACGCGTACGGCCCGAGGAACCGAAGCCGCACCGGAGCCGCGTGGCCCGCTGGCCCGTCGGCTGATTCCGCCGGCGGCAGCAGCGTGAGTGAGAGGCAACCTGATGAAGAAGGCCCCCGGCGAGGAGCCGAACGAGGCCCTGACCGTGACTCCGCCGAAGAAGTGGGCCGCGGGCGTGCCCGCGGTGGTGCACGCGCTGGAGTACTCCCTGGAGGAGACCTCTCCCCGGCGCACCGGGGAGACGCTGCTGACCATGAACCAGGTGGACGGCATCGACTGTCCCGGGTGCGCGTGGGCGGACCCCTCACCGGGCCACCGGCATCGCAACGAGTACTGCGAGAACGGCGCCAAGCACATCAACGACGAGGCGACGTCCCGGCGCATCACCGCCGACTTCTTCCGCACGTACACGGTCTCCGAGCTGAGCCGGCGCTCCGACAAGTGGCTGAACCAGCAGGGACGGCTCACCGAACCCGTGGTCAAGCGGCCGGGTTCCGACTCCTACGAGCCGATCAGCTGGAACGACGCCTTCGAACTGCTCGCCTCGGAGCTGAGGTCACTCGACTCCCCCGACGAGGCCGTGTTCTACACCTCGGGCCGGGCCAGCAACGAGGCCGCGTTCGTTCTCCAGCTGTTCGCCAGGGCGCTGGGCACCAACAACCTGCCCGACTGCAGCAACCTGTGCCACGAGTCCAGCGGCTTCGCCCTGCACGAGACGCTGGGCACGGGCAAGGGAACGGTCAGTCTCGACGACCTGCACCACGCCGACCTGATCTTCGTGGTGGGACAGAATCCCGGCTCCAACCACCCGCGCCAGCTGTCCGCGCTGGAGCAGGCCAAGCGGAACGGCGCCCGCATCATCGCGGTGAACCCGCTGCCGGAAGCCGGGCTGCTGAGGTTCAAGAACCCGCAGAAGGCCCGCGGGGTGATCGGACCCGGCACCCAGATCGCCGACCGGTTCCTGCACATCCGCAACGGTGGTGACCTGGCGCTGTTCCAGGGGATCAACCGGCTGCTGCTGGAGGCCGAGGACGCCCGGCCGGGCCAGGTGCTCGCCCACGACTTCATCCGCACGGACACCAAGGGCTTCGAGGAGTTCGCCGCGCACGCCCGCACCGTCGACTGGGACGACATCCTCGCCGCGACCGGTCTGACCCGCGGTGAGATCGAACAGGTCCGGGACGAGGTGCTGCGCAGCGAACGCGTCATCGTCTGCTGGGCGATGGGGATCACCCAGCACAAGCACGCCGTCCCCACCATCCGGGAGATGGTGAACTTCCTGCTGCTGCGCGGGAACGTCGGCAGGGCCGGCACCGGCGCCTGCCCGGTACGCGGACACAGCAACGTGCAGGGCGACCGCACGATGGGCGTCTGGGAGCAGATGCCGGACGAGTTCCTCGACGCGCTCCGGGACGAGTTCGGCTTCGATCCGCCGCGTGCCCACGGGCTGGACTCCGTGAACTCGATCAGGGCGATGCGTGAGGGCCGTGTCAGGTTCTTCCTCGCTCTGGCCGGCAACTTCGTCCGGGCCGCTCCGGACAGTGAGATCACCGAAGAGGCCATGCGCGGCTGCCGTCTGACGGCCCACATCTCCACCAAGCTCAACCGGTCCCACACCGTGTGCGGCGAGACCGCGCTCATCCTGCCGACCCTCGGCCGCACCGAACGGGACATCCAGGCCGACGGGGAGCAGTTCGTCACCGTCGAGAACTCGATGAGCGAGGTGCACACCTCCCGTGGCCGCCTCCAGCCGGCCTCGCCCCTGCTGCTCAGCGAGGTCGCCATCCTGTGCCGGCTGGCCCGCCGCGCCCTCGACGGCACGGCGGCCGACATCCCGTGGGAGCAGTTCGAGGCCGACTACGGCGCGATCCGTGACCGCATCTCCCGCATCGTCCCCGGACTGCACGACTTCAACCGGCGCGTGACACGTCCCGGCGGCATCCAGCTGCCGAACCCCGTCAACGAGGGCATCTACCACAACGCCGTCGGCAAGGCGCTGTTCACCGCCAACGACGGGGAGATGCTGCGGGCCCCCGAGGGACACCTGCTGTTGCAGACCCTGCGCTCCCACGACCAGTGGAACACCGTTCCCTACACGTCCAACGACCGCTACCGGGGCATCCACGGGAGCCGCCGGGTGGTCCTCGTCCACCCGCAGGACGTGGCCGCACTCGGCCTGACCGAGGGACAGCGCGTCGACCTGGTCAGCGTGTGGGCCGACGACGCCGACCGCCGCGCCGAGGACTTCCGCGTGGTCCCCTACCCCACCGCGCGGGGCTGCGCCGCCGCGTACTATCCCGAGACCAACGTCCTGGTGCCGCTGGACAGCGTGGCCGACAAGAGCAACCAACCGACGTCGAAGGCAGTCGTGGTCCGGCTGGAGCCTGCCGCATCCCGGCCGCCCGCATCCGCATCCCGGGGGCTGTCAGTCGGCGACCCTGCCGATCGCGGCTGAGCGCGCACAACTGGTCCTCCCACCGGTCACCGACGCGCCATGCCGTCATCAGCGGAGGCCGGCGGTCGGTCGGTACCGGCCGGACGCAATCCGGTACGAGGGCACTGCGGCCGGAAGGCTGAAGGCCGCCTCGCTGTTCGCGGGCACGAGCACGTCGTACACCAGGGTCCGGCCCGCGTCGCGGAGCGCCCACTCGCTTCTGCTCTCGCCGTACGGTGACTCGTACGCGCCGGACACCCGCGTGATCCTGCGGCTGGCGCGTTCACGCTGTCCCTCAGCAACTCACGCCCCCTCCCCACCGTCGTCACGGAGAGGACGTGGTCCACGCGGGCGCGGCGGCTCGGACGGGGGCGTCCTGTGCGATGAGTTCCGGCCGGATCGGGAGTCTCTTGTGGTGACCGTCGTAGGGCGTCGTACGGGCGTCGTACGGGCCTCGTACGACGGTGCCCCGCACCAGACACCACGGAGGACACCATGACGACCACGCCGAGTGACCCGACCACCGCGCCGCCCGGCCGCCCGCCCGTCGTTGACCTGGCCACCTGGCAGACCGCCCGGGACGAGCTCCTGGTCCGCGAGAAGGCCCACACCCGTGAGGGCGACACCCTCGCCGCCGCCCGCCGCCGGCTGCCGATGGTGGAGCTCGACCCGGCGGTGGAGGTCGTCGGACCCGACGGCCCGGTCCCGTTCCTGGACCTGTTCCAGGGCCGCGACGAGCTCGTGGTCTACCAGCACATGTGGTACGACGGCACGCCGCACCAGGGGCAGTGTGAGGGCTGCACCACCACGGCCTGGCACCTGAAGGACGCGCTCTATCTCAACGCCCGCGGCGTCTCGTTCGCCGTCCTGACCACGGGCCGTTGGGACGAGGTGGCCTCCTACGTCGCGTTCATGGGCTACACCCAGCCCTGGTACTCGGTGCGTGACGTGGACGCGCCGATCGGGGGAGAAATGGGTTACCTCACCTGCTTCCTGCGCGACGGCGACCGCGTGTTCCTCACCTACTCCACGACAGGCCGTGGCAACGAGCCGGTCAACGGGTCCCTCGCCCTGCTCGACATGACGCCCTCCGGCCGCGGCGAGGCGTGGGAGGACGGCCCCGAGGGCCGGCCCGAGGGGCGCGACGCGTGCTGGTACTGGCGCTCGGACGCGGACGGGAACGCCGCCTGGGGCCCGACCAGCCGCCCCGTGCCGCAGTGGAGCCGCCCGGGCGCGACCCCCGTGGAGACCCTCGGCCGACACGGTCACCACCACTGAGAGGGCGCTCGCCTCGGCCCGTCCCGGACGTCCCTTACCGGCTGGCCCCGCCCCGGCCGTGGAGGTGTCCCCACCCCGCTCCGGAGGCTGCCACCATGGGCGCGGCCGGCCCGCCCCGGCAGAGTGTGAGGGCATGAAGGCAACAGTGAAGACCTCGCGGGCCCGGCTTGTCACCACGGCTGTGCTCGCTGCCGCCGTCGCGTCCACGGCTCTGGTGTCCGGTGCCGCGGCCGCTCCCCGCCCGGTGTCCTTGGACACCGCGGACACCGCGGACACCGGGGGCGGCCGGCTCACCTCCGGGCAGCTTCAACGCGAGGCGGCCCGCGTCCTGGAGGAGGGCAGGTTCGTCGGCATCACGGTGCGGGTGCGCGACGGCGCCCGTACGGTGCACGCCGGAGCGGGCGAGGCCGAGCTGCACACCGGCCGCCCTGTGCCGCGCGGGGCGGAGTTCAGGATCGGCAGCGTCACCAAGACGTTCGTGGCCACCGTGGTGCTGCAACTCGTCGCCGAGGGCCGCCTGTCCCTGGACCACACCGTCGAGCGCTGGCTGCCGGGTGTGGTGAGCGGCAACGGCAACGACGGCAGCCGCATCACCGTCAGGAACCTGCTGCAGCACACCAGCGGCCTCCACAACTACGGTCCCGAGGACGACACCGGCAACACCGCGGCCGATTTCGAGCGGACCAGATTCGACCACTGGGACCCTGAGCAGCTGATCGCCGGCGCGGTGCGCCACCCGCCGGACTTCCCGCCCGCACCGGCCGACGACCCCGAGCCCGACTGGAACTACTCCAACCCCGGTTACGTCCTCGCCGGAATGATCATCGAAAAGGCCACCGGACGGCACTGGGCCGAGGAGGTGCGCGACCGCATCATCCGCCCGCTCGGCCTGACCGGCACCTACGCCCCCGGCGACGACCCGTACCTGAAGCCGCCGCACGCGCACACCTACCATCTGTTCCCCGGTTCGGTCACCTGGACGGACACCACGGTCAGGAACACCTCCGGGGCGGATGCGGGCGCCGCCCTCGTCGGCACCGAACGCGACGTCGACCGCTTCCTCACCGCCCTGCTGGGCGGGCGCCTGCTGCCTCCCGCCCAGCTCGCGGAGATGCGCAGGACCGTACCCGTCGGCAAGGAGTTCGAAGTGGGGTTCCCCGGCCTGCGGTACGGCCTGGGTCTGATGCAGCAGCCGCTGACCTGCGGCGGCGACACCTGGGGCCACGGCGGGGATTTGGAGGGGTTCACGGTGCGCACCGGTTCCACCGCGGACGGGCGCCGCTCCAGCTTCCCCGCCATCTCCGACCAGTCGTCGGCGGCGGCCTTCAGCTTCGCCACCGGAGCGTCGATCACGTCCTCGTACTTCAGCATG